>DATHPB010000237.1:0-2735 GCA_035484295.1 Cytophagaceae bacterium | reverse complement strand
CTTCAATATCAAGAAGGTAGCTGCTTATACCGAGAAAGACCGGGAACGTTTGATGGCTGATGTCGGAATCATTCGCAACCGGTTGAAAATAAATGCCGCCATAGAAAATGCCAAAACCATTTTACATCTGCAAAAAGAACACGGCTCTTTTGAAAAATGGTTGGAGTTGCATCATCCTAAAACTAGAGAAGAATGGGTGAAGTTGTTTAAGAAAACATTCCGGTTTACAGGAGGTGAAATTGTCAACGAATTTTTAATGAGTATCGGCTACTTACCCGGTGCTCATTCGTCAACGTGTGTAGTGTATAAAAAAGTAGCAAAGACAAAACCTATGTGGATGAAAGAAAATAAAAAGTAGTGCTTTTGTTTTAGAGGATAATTTTTGCTAAAGTGATAAGAGAGAATCTTGTTGCAATTTATCCTTATCACTAAAAAAAGATCTTAACATAGCTAAGATCTTTTTTTATGTATCTTGTGAATGCTTTACGTGATGGTTTGTTTCAACCTTACATGACCAAGAAAGTAAGAAACGAATACACAAACGATGCATACCAAAGGGAACAACAGGTGTGTGAGCGGACTACCGACAGCCAGTTGCGAATACATTGCACCCACTGTATCATAGGCCAATCCTGCATAAGCCCACTCTTTCAGCCTTGAAAACTGAGGCATGAGAATGACTACCAATCCCAACAAACGGGCTACGCCAAGAAATGGAAGAAGGTATGCGGGATAACCCAATGCAGTTATAGCTTGAATAGCATGTGCGTTTCCCATTAAATCAAAGATTGATCCTATACCCAATATCAGCAATAAAATACCTGTACATATCCAGTAAAATATATTGATCTTTTTCATGCGAGCTCCTATTTTTTTTCGTTGCAATTGAACATCCAATTGATTCCAAAGCGATCAACACAGCTGCCAAAGTATGATCCGAAGAACATGTCTTCCAATGGCATCGTAATGTTTCCTCCTTGTGATAATTTTTCGAACAATTTTTTAGTATCTGCCTTTGTAGACGGTTCCAAGCAAATGTGCATGTTGTTACCTTGTACTAAAGAGAAGCCCATCTCTTTCGGTGCATCTGTTGCCATCAAGATATGCCCGCCTAAAATAGGCAGTTCTACATGCAAGATCATGTTCTTTACATTGTCCGCAACAGGCGGATGGCCTGCTTCCGATGGAATGTCTCCGAATCGTTGAAGTCCTTTGCCGGAAAACTCTGTTCCAAAAACAGATTGATAAAACAGAAAGGCATCTTCCGTGTTGCCAGGAAAATTAAGGTATGTCACAACTCTTGAGATGCCCGTTTTCAATTCGTTTCTTAACTTAAACTTTGCAGCAAAGTATTGATCCAAGTTTCCCAATGCAGCAGTAAATCCTGCTTCGAAGCCCATCTCAATGATTTGCTGGATATCTTCTTCTTTTGTGAAAGAAATATCAACGAGCACTTTCGTTCCGTTTGCAGTGGAAGAGAATGTGTTTTTCCAATTCATCGTTGGAAAGTCTGAAAATATTTTTCCCTTCTCATCGCAAAAGTAATTCATCACTTCAAAACTTTTATGAAGGTCTATTTTCTTAAAGTCCACTTTCGCCCAATGCCTGGCATGATCAGGACCTACCATGGCATAAAGCCAGGAACCACCCTCTTTGAAATTCATGGTCTTGGTTTCCGCTTTCCAAGGTTGCGGAGCCCACCATAAGTCCAATAATTCGCTCTCGGTCCAGGCTCTCCACACATCTTCCAACGGTGCATCAAAATGTCTCGTGATGTTCAATTTTTTGTTAGGTAAATCCTTTAGGATTTCTGTCTTGTTATTTGCCATGTTTTTTTGATTTTAGTTGAATTAATACCTTGTCTAAATTATTAAAGCGACTCTCCCATAATTGGCGGAAAGGTTCTAACCAATCGGATACTTCTTTCATTTTTTTAGGGTTAAAATGGTAATATATTTCTCTACCCGATTGCTCTTGTTTGACCAATTGGCACTCCGTCAATACCTTGATGTGTTTAGACACGGCTTGTCTGCTGGTGTCAAAATGCTCGGCCAGTGCATTGGGAGTCATAGCCTGCAAAGCTATCAGACTCAATATAGCTCGTCGTGTAGGATCTGCTATCGCCTGAAATACATCTCTTCTCATTTGCGTCTCATTTTAATTATGCAACTAATTGGTTTCAAATATATGTGCAACTAATCGGTTTCACAAATATTTTTCATCTTTTTTTTAAACGAGAGGAAATGTATAAGAAGAACTAATGGGGACTTTATTCTACATTAAAAGTATTTTTCTAAAATTGCCGTCAGCATTTCTTTACTCAATGGTTTATTTTCAAACCCAATGACTTCAGAAATTTGTTCCGCTTTTTTCCGATCGACAGGACTGATGGACGTCGTCAGCATGATCAGGACTTTCGTTTTCAGTGCCGGACTTAACGATTGGTATTCTTTTAAAAATTCAAATCCATTCATTCGGGGCATGTTCAGGTCAAGGACGATAAGATCCGGAGGGGTATGATTACCTTGTTTCAAATAGGTCAATGCTTCTTCTCCGTCCAAGGCCACTGTTACCTGAACAGGCATGTTCATACTTTCTATAACCTTTTGATGAAAAAAGTTATCGTCTTCGTTATCATCAATCAGTAAAATACTGTTCATATTTTTGCTCATGACTCCGATTTTTTAGGAAGTGTAAAATAAAACGTGCTTCCTTTTTCAAGTGCAGATTCCACC
>DATHPB010000236.1:0-4207 GCA_035484295.1 Cytophagaceae bacterium | reverse complement strand
AGCAACGGGCTGAAAGAAGTAGAAACCGTTTTCAAATCGGAAGCCGTGATGATCGGTTATCCGGGTTTATCGGCCGCTAAAAAGTTGATTCTGGCTGAATTGCTGTTCCGCATTGAATCGGTCAACAATGCCAAGAACACCAAATACATTTTGTTGAATGCACCGAATCATTCCATCGATACCATCATTTCCTTGTTGCCTGGAGTGAAGAGTCCTTCGGTCATGCCATTGGTCGAACCAGGGTGGAGTTCGTTACACTCTGTGGTGAAGGAAAATGAATTCTGGGAGATCATCGGTAAGCTTCGTGAAGCAGGGGCAGAAGGCATACTGGTATTGCCGATAGAGAAAATCATCAAGTAAGGAAACAGGTTAAGTAACGCAGCATGAACACGATTCGTTTACCGGAAGAGAAAGATTGGAATGCACTGTTGCAGCGCCCTGCCATTGATGCGCAGGAGTTGCAGGAAAAAGTCCATGCGATCGTTACTGCGGTAAAAGAAAACAAAGACCAAGCTTTGCTCGACTATGCCGCAAAATTTGATGGTGTAGCATTGAAGAACCTATCGGTGAGCGAAGATGAATTCAACACTGCCATTGCCACAGTATCCAATGAATTGAAACAGGCCATCACCCAAGCGAAACAGAACATAGCGCTCTTTCACTCGAAACAAAAAGAACAAATCACCAAAGTAGAAACGATGCCTGGTGTCATGTGCTGGAGAAAAAGCGTGGCCATTGACAAGGTAGGTTTGTACATTCCCGGTGGTTCTGCTCCTTTGTTTTCTACGATACTGATGTTGGGAATTCCTGCGTCTCTTGCCGGTTGCAGAGAGATCGTGTTGTGTACACCTCCTGATCAATCAGGTAATATTCATCCTGCCATTTTATATACGGCTTCCTTATTGGGCATTAAAAAAGTAATCAAGGCAGGTGGAGCACAAGCCATCGCTGCAATGACTTTCGGTACGGAAAGCGTTCCCGCTGTGTACAAAATATTTGGTCCAGGCAACCAATACGTAACGGCTGCCAAGCAGTTGGTGACACAATATGGCGTGGCCATTGACATGCCTGCAGGACCTTCTGAAGTAGCGGTGATTGCTGATGCCAATGCAGATGCCGAATTGATCGCGGCAGACTTGTTGTCACAAGCTGAACATGGTGGCGACAGTCAAGTGATATTCATTACACCCGTAGAGGCTTTACTATCAAAAGTAGAACAAGCTATTGAAGAACAATTGAAAACCTTGCCGCGTACCGCCATTGCCACAAAAGCGATTGAAAACAGCAAACTCATTTTAGTAAAAGACATGGAGCAGGCGTTTGCGATGAGCAATGCGTATGCCCCTGAACATTTAATACTTCATATCGAAGATGCGGAAACCTGGGGTGAAAAAGTAATCAACGCGGGTTCGGTCTTTTTAGGTGCCTGGACACCAGAGTCAGCCGGTGATTATGCATCGGGAACAAACCATACCTTGCCAACCAACGGCTATGCACGTGCCTACTCAGGGGTTTCTTTAGATTCTTTCATCAAGAAAATTACCTTTCAGCAGATTTCTAAAGAAGGCTTAAAGCAAGTCGGTCCGGTAGTTGAGATCATGGCAGAAAGCGAGCACCTGCATGCGCACAAAAACGCTGTGACCTTGAGGCTGAAAAAAATTGGGTAAGCACTGAAAAAGAGCTTTATATAGCTTACTTTTTGCGCAACAATTCCTTAACACGGCACTTGCTTTTTTCATTCTCCCGTAACAATACCTTTACTTCTCCTTTATAATAGATGTGTAGTTTAGTTAATAAGAAAGGCTAAAACTATACAACTATGGCATTACTTACATCTTTCGTCAGCACTACAGAAGAATTGATCCTTCGCTTTTTCATTCTCAGGTCTTATTGCAGCAATCATAATTTTTCTTTGCGCCATACCCTGAGATCCATTATTTATAACCTCTTTCAATGAAGAAGCGTCCGGTAGAGCTAGTCGTGATATCAGATGTTCACCTAGGAACATACGGTTGTCATGCGACAGAATTATTAAAATACCTTAAAAGCATTAAACCTCAAACCATCGTGCTGAATGGCGACATCATCGATGCCTGGCAATTCAGCAAACGGTACTGGCCCAAGTCGCACATGCAAGTGGTGAAACACATCACCGGTTTGATCGGCAAAGGGGTGAAAGTATACTACGTTCCTGGCAATCATGACGAAGTGTTGCGCAAGTTTGTAGGATTCAAATTAGGAACATTCAGCATCGTCAATAAAATCATTTTACCTTTAAGTGGTGGCAAGGCCTGGCTCTTTCATGGTGATGTATTTGACGTGACCATGCGCTATTCCAAATGGCTAGCCAAGTTGGGAGCAGTGGGTTACGATGCCTTGATTCTGATCAACTCCTTCGTGAATTTTTGTTCCACGAGAATGGGAAGAGGAAAGATATCTCTTTCTAAGAGAGTAAAAGATAAAGTAAAAACGGCCGTGAAGTTTATCAATGACTTCGAAAAAGTGGCGTCTGACATAGCAATAGAAAAGGGTTACAAATATGTGATTTGCGGGCACATTCACCAACCGGCTATGCGTAGGATTGTCAATGACCATGGTGAAACAATCTACCTCAATTCAGGTGATTGGATTGAAAACCTGACAGCACTGGAATACAACAACAAGAATTGGAAAATCTACCATTACAACGAAGATAAACTGGCTGCGAAAACAAAAATTGAAGATGATTCCTCTACTTCTAATTACAAGGAATTATTCGAATCGTTGTTGGTTGAATTCAGCATGGTGCAACAGGCTCAGTCTTCTTACGCCAAACCCATGAAACGCGCATGAATATATTATACGCCATACAAGGCACTGGCAACTGACATCTGAGCCGTGCAAGGGACATTGTACCTTTGCTGAAACAAAAGGCAGAGGTGGATGTGTTGATCAGCGGCATACAGGTGGACGTAGATGCTCCTTTTAACATTGATTACAAACTCAGGGGATTGAGTTTTATTTTTGGTAAACAAGGTGGTGTAGATTTATTCAATACATATAGAAAAGCCAAGACACTGCAACTGATCCGTGAAATCAAATCCCTGCCGGTTGAAAATTACGATTTGGTATTGAATGATTTCGAACCGGTAAGTGCATGGGCCGCGAAGTTCAAGAAAATTCCCTGCATCAGCTTGAGTCATCAGAGTGCGGTGATGTCAGAAGATTCTCCCAAGCCGGATGAAAGAGACTTGATTGGGGAAACCATCTTGAGGAATTACGCTCCGACAAATAGCTACTGTGGGTTTCATTTTGAACAATACAACGACAAAATCCATACACCTGTTATCCGTCAACAGGTACGAGAGATAGAGGCGAGTAATCATGACCATATCACCGTGTATTTACCGGCGTATGAAAACGAAAAGTTTTACAAAGTATTGGGTGAAATCAAGGGAGTGCAATGGAATGTTTTTTCCAAGCATTGTAAAAAAGCAGAACGCAAAGGAAATGTGTATATTTATCCGGTAAACAATGAACAGTTCCTGGGCAGTATGACGACAGGCATCGGTGTATTGTGCGGAGCGGGATTTGAAACACCAGCAGAGGCGTTGTTCCTAAAGAAAAAACTGATGGTCATTCCGATGAAGGGCCAATACGAACAACAATGTAATGCTGCGGCATTAGAGATCATGGGTGTACCCGTGATCAAGAAGATGAAAAAAAAGCATGTTCCCAAAATCAACGACTGGTTATTGAACGGAACCATTCCTGAAGTCAATTATCCCGATAATACGAGTGAAATTTTGGATCGCTTGTTGGGCAAACAAAAACAATTATTAGCATCATAAACCAATAGGAGAGCAGCGTACGGGTGATCAAGAGAAGTGATTTTGGAGAAGAATTTAAATGGGGAGTATCTACCGCTGCCTTTCAAATAGAAGGAGCTCATTTATCGGATGAAAAAATTCCTTCCATCTGGGATGAGTTTACACATCGTAAAGGAAAGATACACAAGGGGCATCATGCACGAATGGCTTGTGATTTTTATAACCGTTATCCGGAAGACCTGGATACGGTGAAGACCTTGTCTATTCCTAACTTTCGTTTTTCTTTGTCGTGGACGAGGATCATCAACGAAGACCATTCGGTGAATGAAAAAGGAATTGCCTTTTACAATAGAATCATTGACGGCTGCATCGCTCGTGGTGTAGAACCGTGGGTGACC
>DATHPB010000235.1:0-4201 GCA_035484295.1 Cytophagaceae bacterium | reverse complement strand
TCCGGTTCTTTTGCACTGATGGGCATGCGTATAGAGTAGATATCTTGTTTGCCCAAACCTCCGTCCTTATCCGAAGCGTAGTAACCTACTTTTCCCTCTGCTCCCAGTACGAAATAGAGATCGTTACCGGCAGTGTTCATCGGATATCCAAGGTTTTCCGGCTTAGACCAGGCGTTACCACCTAACATGGTTACCTTGAACACATCGTAGCCCCCCATCGTGCTGAGGCCTTTCGAACTGAAGTATAACGTTTTTCCATCAGGATGCATGTACGGACTGTCTTCGTCGTATTCCGTGTTGAACGGAAGTTTTACTGGTTTAGACCAATTGTCAGCAGAGGTCTTACGGCACATGTAAAGATCACGTTGAGAACTGAAGTCTAAAGCACGCACAAAAAATAATGTTCTGCCGTCCGGGGATAAACTGGCACAAGTCTCAAATGTCGGACTGTTGAAAGAAACGGCAACGGGATTACTCCATTTTTTTCCATTTAATTCTGATTTGTAGATGTCTCCACCATTAGAGCCGCGGTAAATAAAAATCGTTTGTCCGTCTTCAGAAACGCCTATACAGGCGTCATGTCCGTCTGTATTGAGCGGTGGACCAGGATTTACAGGAGGTGACCAGGAACCTCCCTGATTACCGCTGATGTAAATGTCTTCGTAATACAATCCGTCTTCTGCAATTTTATTTCCGGTAGAACCCGGGCGGCGGGATGTGAAAAACAATTTGGAAAGATCCGCTGTAATCTGAGGCAGGTATTCCTGGTATTGTGTGTTGACGGTTGGGCCTGCATTGGTGATTTTGAAATCTTTCGGTTGTCCTACATATTGCTTGCCGTAACCACATTCGTTGATGTACTTTGAAATGGCTTTTTTGTTGCTGTTGGAAGGGTCTGATTTTTGGTAATAAGAAATGGCTTCGTCAAACTTGTGGCTGATGTGTAGGGCTTGTGCCATGGTGAAGCATAATTCTGGACTGGGCTTTGGAGATAATTTGATGGCATTGTTGGCAAATGTCAATGCTTTTGATTTAGGTCCGAGAATCAGGTAACACTGCGCTACACGCATGTTGAGGTAAGGATCATCTGTTTTGTTTCCCAATGCAACTTCGTAATTTTTCAACGCTTCAAAAAACTGTTTGTTGTCAAAGGCCTTATCTCCTTTGGTCGTGTTCTTGTCCTGTGCTTTGACGGAATGGAAAAGCACAGCGACAAGAAGTAAAGAGTATAACAGTAATTTGTTTGCCATAAAACTATCTTTAAAATAAATCAATCGTCATTCTTGTATGCTTATCTCAAGCGATCCACAGACTTAACGAGGTCCTCGTCTTTTTTAATATAGCGATTGGCCAGTATGTTTAGTACAATAGCAATCAAAGGGAGGTAGAAGCCCGGTTCGAATTCGGCGGTAGCGTTGGCATCGATCATGCTTTTGCCCTTGCCGATCACTAGATAGAAACACAATACAATGGAACAAAGCAAAACAGAATTGCCTAAACCCAGTTTGAGTTGAAGAGAACGCTTTTTGAATTGAGTGATGGAAAAGATACTGATGCCGATGACCAGCAACATGATGATCGCAATATAGATAACGCCATGGTAATGTTCTCCATCAATTGTTTTTTCAGACAAGTAAAAAGGAGTCAGTAAAATGCTTTTAGCTGCTGTATTGGCTTGCCAAACGGTAGAAAACAAGTTGAGAGACATGACCAACACCACAAGGCCGAGAAACAAGGTTTGAATTCTTTGTATCATATAAGTAGATTAGATTAAATTGCGGATGAAATTTACAAAAAATTGAGATATTTTCTGGATATATCCTACAAAGGAACGGCTTTTCACGGTTGGCAAAAACAACCCAATGCGCATACCGTGCAGGAATCGCTGGAAGACGCAATGAAAGTTGTATTAAGACAACCTGTCGATCTCACAGGCAGCGGACGTACAGATACGGGTGTGCATGCGTTGCAGCAAATGGTGCACTTTGATATTGACCGCTCTTTGGATCAGGATTTTATCTACAAGCTCAACCATATTTTACCGGAAAGTATTGTCGCCAACCGTTTGTATCGAGTGCCTGAGCAATCACATGCACGTTTCGACGCGGTTTCCCGTTCGTATGAATACCACATCCACACTTCAAAAGATCCGTTTGTTCTGCAACAATCTTATTGGGTGAGGCCAAAGATAGACATTGACAGGCTCAACGCAGCAGCAAGGTATTTAATGGGTAAACAAGATTTTTGTTCATTCAGTAAAGTGCATACGGATGTGGCACATTTTACCTGCGAGGTTACCGAAGCACGATGGGAACAACAAGGCAATAAAGTGGTGTTTCATGTTACGGCCAATCGTTTTCTGCGAGGGATGGTGCGAGCTTTGGTGGGGACCATGCTAGAGGTAGGTATTGGGAAAAAAGATCCGCAATGGATCAAAGAAATACTGGATGCTAAAGACCGTAAGGCAGCAGGAAGAGCCGTTGATCCGGAAGGTTTGTTTCTGACAAGAATAGTTTATCCGGTTTCTGTATTGGGAACACAAATTCTATAGCCTATGCTGAAAGCGAACGCTCTTACCAAATTCTATAAGAACAAGACGGTATTGAAAGATGTCTCGTTTACGGTAGCTAATGGGGAGGTATTGGGTATCATAGGTCCTAACGGTGCAGGCAAATCAACCTTGCTTAGAATTGTCTCTGGCATAATTGATGCAGACGAAGGAGAAGTGTTGATCGACGGGAAACGGCTGTCTATTTCTGATTCTGACTTATGGGGCTATTTGCCGGAAGAGAGAGGATTGTATCCTCAAATGCGAGTGATTGACCAGTTGATACACTTTGGAGGATTAAAGGGGTTAACGACTGCTGACGCCAAAAAGAAAGCGATACATTTGTTGCAGGAATGGAAGATGGAACAATACTGTGCCTCTAAGGCCGGAGACCTTTCAAAGGGCAACCAACAGAGGATTCAATTTCTCACAGCCATTTTACATGACCCTTCTCTGATTATCTTGGATGAACCGTTTTCAGGTTTGGATCCCGTTCAGACGGATTGGTTGAAAGAACAGATTCATCTTTTTCAAAAGCAGGGAAAAAAAATCATTTATTCGTCACATCATATGGATACGGTGGAAACTTTGTGTGACCGTATATTAGTGCTGCATAACGGAGCACGAAAAGGTTATGGAACAGCTAAAGAATTATGTCGGCAGCCGGTCGGCATGTGGCAGGTTTCATTGACAGGTGGTGATGCTTCTTGGCATTCGATGGTTCAGGTTCTGTATATCAAACAAGGAGACAACGGCCAGTCACGCATTCGTTTTGCTTTGGGTAATACCGCGCTTCCTTCTGTGGTAGCGGCAATAGAGAGGAGTGGTGCTATGCTTGAATCGATCAAGCAATACAAGCGTTCTTTGCATGAAGTATTCGTTCAGTTAACTTCGGACACAGATGCAGAATAAGCTCTGGAGTATTGCCAAACGCGAATGCTCGATTCGTATGCGTAAACCTGCGTTCTGGATTTTATCCTTGTTAGGACCAGTGATCCTGATCGCTATAAGTGTAGTCCCTTACGCACTTACCAGTAGCTTGCAGGAGAGCGGACAAATATTGGTCAATGTTTCAGATTCTATATCTCGCCATTTCCCATTGAGCATTGGAAAGTACAAAGTAAAAACAATAGATGTTTCTACGGAAGAAGCGTATGTTCAATTCCTTTCAGGTGAAGAACAAGTCTTGTGTGATTTTTTTGTAGGAAAAGATACCGTGTGGACCGTTTATACGAAAGAAGTATTGCATCCACTTGACAGCATGAACATCGTGCGTACCCTGAGTGTGATTTCTTCTGCTCCTGCTTCCGTAGGCAGTCATGTCGTTACCATTGAAGCCTCAAAAGAGGAACAAGAATCTTCGTTTTCTCCGTTGCAGCAAACGGTCGCATTAGGAGCCGCTATCCTCATTTATTTCTTTTTGTTTACGTACAGCGTTTCCTTATTGAAAGGAGTCATGGAAGAAAAAAGCAACAAAGTCATGGATCTTCTGCTATCCAGCGTTTCACCTTCTTCGTGGATCATGGGCAAGATCGCTGGCGTGGGTATCGCCAGCTTTGTGCAATTTATGTTGTGGATGTTGATGTCGTATGTTCCCTTTTATTTTTTCGAACAAAGATACGGCACTGCATTGAATTCATTTTCTGCAGCAGA
>DATHPB010000234.1:0-2125 GCA_035484295.1 Cytophagaceae bacterium | reverse complement strand
TCGCTCGTTTACTTTGGCGTTATCCTGTCAAACACTATGGGATAGTCTTGTTGCCATTGGTCTTCCTGATACCACTTAAAAGTAATTTATACCTTGGACAAAGCTATTTGTATGTGTTGGCTTTTTTAATAGAAGGATTTATTTTTTCGGAACAAGAGAAAAAAGAAGTTCTGTCTGCAATTTTTTTTTCGCTGGCTATTGTATTGAAATTATTCCCTGTCGTTGTATTGGTGTATTTGTTCTTCACCGATAAAAGAAAAACAGTACTGTATACATTGATTAGCAGTGTGTTTTTGTTTGTACTAATGATCCCGTTTGTGGGACAGGAATTATTAACGGATTATCTGTTTCATTCGTTACCCAGGTTATTCAGTGGTGAGATCAATGACCCTTATTCTTCTTCTTACCAATCGGTTACTGTCTTGCTGAAAAAGTTTTTTGTTCCGGACGATGTACTCAATCCTGGTGCATGGGTAAATGCAGTACCAGTATTTATTGTATTGAATGCTTTTTTCTCTGCTACTGTTCTTTCCTTTTGTGTTTCGATTTTAAAAAAAATGCAATATACTGCTTTGTTCAAATTTGGTTGGGTACTCTTCGTCGGTATCTTGATCAGCGGTTACGGTACAAGTTATTCGTTATTGCTTTTCCTTTTTTTGTTTTTAGCTGTCAACGCATCCGAACAAACCTTCAATTTGAATGCTTATACCTATATTTATTTTTTGTTGTTCATCTGTGTATTTCCTATACATTGGCTATTGGGAAAAACAATGCTACTGGAATTTATTCGGCTTTATGCTTTATTGGCTTTATTTGTTTTTGTTGTTTATAAAATGAAAGTCAAGGCAAGCTATCGATTCATTGCTGGTATGACGTTTGTCCTGATTCTACCTGCTTTTTCGAAGTATGCTTCGGAAGGCGATGGGAGTGAATATTATCTATCTAAACTACCATCTTTGCTTCTGTACGATTATGAAAAAACAGATCACGGTATCCGGATTCATTATTACGATCAGGAAGGCAACCAACAATTTATTTATCCTACAAACGATAATATTTCTCCTGATACTCTATTGAGTGTTGAGAAAAATCAGATCTTTTATAAAGGTATGCAACTGACAGAGGGCAATTGCAAAAACAAATCACCAATGCTGCTGAACGGTAAAGAGGTTATTTACTTGAGCGACAAAGGAAGAGGCATAGGAATGTACGCGTTGAGAAAAATCAAACTACCTTCATGAATGATCGACAAAAAATAGGATGGACCTGTTTCATAACCCTGATGTATTTTGTCTTGGGGGTTATTGGTATTCTCCATCATGAAATGTGGTTGGACGAAGCTCATCACTACCTGCTGGCTCGCGATAGTCATTCCTTAAGTGAGTTGATGTATAATGCACGCTACGAAGGACATCCTTTGATCTGGAACATCTTGTTGCTGGTTTTGACAATCTTTACAAGAGATCCCTTCTACATGCAGGTTTTACATGTCATCATTGCAACAACAACGGTATTTTTACTCTTACGTTATGCTCCGTTTCAGTATTATATAGGCGTCATGATTGTATTTGGCTATTTCTTTTTTTACGAGTATAACATCATCAGTCGCAATTATGCCATCAGTATGTTGATGCTCGTCATTACTTGTATACTCATTTCCCGTCCTGTCAAGAATTATATTTTAATAGCCATCAGTCTGGTTTTTCTGGCCAATACACATTTGTTTTCCTTTATTGCATCGGTAGGTATATTGTCGGTATTGGTCTGGGATTTGTCGGATAAGCGAGCTTTTGAAAGCAACAAAAAAGCATTGTACTGGTCGATTATTATTTTAATGATTGGTTTAATAGTACTGCTATCGCAGGTCTTTGTTCCTGAGGATCATTTTCTGAAACATTACGATGTAGATCCTTATTTCTCTTTTAAGCGAATTGGAAAGGCTTTCTCCATTGTTATGAAAGGCTTGTATCATGTACCTAATATTTTTACTGATCACTTATGGAACACCAATGTACTGGTTTCTTCTTCTAAAATAGGGAGTACGGTTCCGGTCTTTCTGGTGCTTTTTATTCCTTTGATATTTTTCATTGAAAATCCACATGCTTTATTTTTCTTTTACTTTTCG
>DATHPB010000233.1:0-3622 GCA_035484295.1 Cytophagaceae bacterium | reverse complement strand
ATCTGCATTTCTGCGATAAAAAAAAGTGCTTGTTTTTAGGTAATAAAAAAGTGAACCCCGTTTACCACAAGCTCACTTTTTTATTACTGCTGCCCATTTATTATTTCCCTATACCGTATGTCAATCCCAAATTAATGCTTGCATTACGGTTCAGTGCCGTGCTGCCGTTTTTACTCACGTTAGCGAATCCGTTGTAGTATGCCAATTCTGTTGTGAACCACATTCTTTCTGATACACGAAAATTAACACCTATCGCTCCTGCTATGCCAAAATCAAATCCGTTGACGTTGTCTTTATTGCTTACATTGGCATATTCATGTCCGTTGTTGTCTTCTGCTATGTAATGCGCAGCAGCCAGGAAACCCATTGTTGGGGCCAGAGAAATTTTCGGACGAATTTTACGGTCTAAGTTGTTGAAGAAGTAGGTCACACGAATAGGTATGCGTACATAATCCAGGTTGTTCCATACCTTGTTATCGGAAGGAGAATAGCGTACCCTGTTTCCTTCTCTGGAGTACTTGACGTCAAAACCAAATCCCCAATGAGTAACTGTACTATAAATAAACGTTCCTCCGAAATTAAAAGCAGGATGGAATAAGGTTTTCCCATCTTGATTAGAAAGCCACGAGTGTCCAAAGCCCGCGGTGATTCCCACGGATGTTTCCTGTGCTTGCACCGTCGTGCTCATGCAAAGCAGCAAGCTGAATGCGATAAATATTTTTCTCATAAACAAAATTTTCTGGTTAAAATTATAGAGAGAGCATAGTCAAAGAATATGCCGTTCGTCAAATTACAGCCAAACACTTATATCTTCTTTCTACAAACACTCCTGATCGGACTAGCCATGGTGTTGTTGGAGAAATGGTTTTTATACCATGAAGCACTTAACTGTTTTTTCAAGAGATCCCCTATCAGAAAATCATGTGGACAATTCTTCCCAAAAGTTTCTTAGCTGTGTATTTATATATTATGTACATGAGAAAGAGAAAGACAAGTGAACACTTGTCTTTCTCTTTCTCATGCTAATCAGTATAAGGTTCAGCGTTGTTGCTTCTGTTGTTTCCCTGTGTACCCTTTTGCCGGATGGGATTATTTCTTCCTGTCAACTCCGGTTGTCCGACTACCGTAGACCCTTTTTTGTCAGCTTCCGTTCCCTCGTCTCTACTATCTCGATGTTGAGGTTTTTTCATGGGTACCGGACTGTGTTGTTGTTGTTTGGTAGGCTTGCTCATGACTTTAATTTTAGTCCAGTCAATCACCGACAAAGGTTATACCATATTCAACGCTTTATTGGATCACTATTTTGTCCAATCGCTTTAAATAATGGTCATCCATCGTTGCTCCTAAACCCAGTGCGTCAGGGATATCAATGACACCTTGTCCTTTATACTGTATGCCGCCACGAACAGGATCTTCCATGAACATAAGCGGTGTATCGAAATCATAATGCACAATGTTATCGCTACACAACGCCAAATGCGCAGAAGCTGTAAAGGCCAGCCTTGATTCTAAAAATCCACCGACCTGAATGTGCATACCCGCTTGTTCTGCCAGTCGGATAATTTTTAAAGCCTTGAATATTCCGGACGATTTGCCCAATTTGACATTGATCGCATCGCATGCCTGCATCTCGATCAATCGTTTGGTATCGTGATGATCGCAGCACGATTCATCAGACATTATGTGTACCGGACTTAACTTACGCAGCAAAGGGAGTTCCATGAATTGCCACCTCGGTATGGGTTCTTCGCAGTGCTGGATATCGAGTGGTGCAATTGCTTTTAAAATTTCCAGTGCATCTTCACTTGTCCAACCTTGGTTAGCATCGATACGCAACGAAATGTCGCGACCGATTTTTTCCCGTATACTCCTGATGCGCTGTATATCCTCTTCTTTTGTTCCCCCCAATTTTACTTTGATGATTTGAAAACCATTGTCTTTGATGTGTTGTGCATCACTCACCATTTTCTCCAAAGGGGCCAGACTTATGGTATAATCTGTTTGAATGGTTTTGTTTTTCTTTCCTCCTAAAAAAACATACAAGGGTAAACCGGCATGTTGTGCCGATATATCATAAAGCGCCATGTCAAAGGCACTCTTGATACTCGTATTACCGTAAATAATTTTATCCATCAAGACTGAACAAGCTTCTATATCCAATGCATTTTTTCCTTTCAATGCTTTAGCCAATAACTGCGCCACAAGCACAGCTGTTCCCATGCTCTCACCATTAATGGTCAGGAAGGGGCTGCATTCTCCAAATCCTATCAACCCTTCTTTCGTGCGAATAACGATTACTACATTTTCCGCATGCGTTAAGGGACCTAATGAAATTACAAAGGGTTCTTTGAGTTTTATGGGTGAAGCGTAGATTTCGATTTGATGAATAAGCATGTTGTAAGGTTCGATACAAAGAAAATTACGTTGTCTCTTTATACGCAAGTATAAGTGATATGATTCAAGATGAAAATAAAAAAGGCTGCTTGTGTATACAAGCAGCCTTTTTGTAAAGAACAATTAATGCTTATCTCTTGATTAATTTAATGGTTTGTTGATTTCCATTTTGAGAGATTTTCATCAAATAAATCCCTGCTTTCAAATCATTGTCATTTAATGTCAAATGATCTGTCGCGTGGATATATTGGGCTTTCAGGGAAACCCCTTGTAAATTAAAAATTTCAACATAATAAAGATCGTCCGTCTGAGAAGCTGATTCGATGGTTATAGAAACTTCACTGTCAAACGGGTTAGGGGCAACATCCACTGTCCAGTTATTGCTTGCAGCATATACTTTGTTGACCGTTTCCGATTCGTATCTGTCTCCGGAATAACAAGCAACACTGCTTCTTTGCGGATCTGTTGCTTCTACATCAGTTGTGCTTCCCAAGACTCCGTTGTTAGCAACACTGCTGGCATCCACTACTGTTTGTCCAGCTTCATTAAATCTCCATAAACCAATCAATCCCGTTGATGAAGCACTTAATGAACTGGTTGCATTAGCAGCGATATCAGCAGCTGACCTCGCAATGTTCCAGAATCTCACTTCGTTGATAGAACCATCAAAGCTGCTTTGATCGTATGAATCATAACCAATGTAAAGTGGACCAGTAGAGTTTAAGCTTCTTCCAGAAGCGGCTGTACCTACGCTGTTTCCATCTACATAGAAAGTAATAGCTGTACCGGATCTGCTTATCGCCACATGGTGGCAATGGCCATCACGTATGCTGGTAAATGAACTGCTCAAGTAGTTAGGAACACCGTTCATTTGCAATAACAGTTGATTGCCGTAAACATAAATCAGGAAGCCATCGAATGCTCCGGTACGTTGAGAAAGAATTGGCAGATTACCTCCTGCTCCCGCTGCTATATTGACAAGGGCTTCTATTGTGAAGTCGCCGGAACCAATGTTGTAAGCGTTGTTATGAGGAACAGTCACGCGATCGTCTATACCATCGTAAAGAAGTGAACTGTTGCAATTTGACACTTGAATGTTCAAGCCATTGTCCGTACCGATAACCGCAGGATCAGAAGAAACAACTCTTATTCTGTAACCTGTGCCCAGAGCAGTTCCTGTTGGAATCGTAGCACTGACCTGTCCTGATACACTACCTGTCCAGGTACC
>DATHPB010000232.1:0-3277 GCA_035484295.1 Cytophagaceae bacterium | reverse complement strand
CATCTGTAACATCTATCAACAGGTATAGAAAATTGGCATCGTAGGTCATTCTGTAAGTTGCAGAAAGGTCGGTAGAACTAGTAATCCCCGCAGTTCCTTTAGTCAAGGTCGTTGCTCCATAGCTATTCCACAACGCTTCTTTCGTGCCGTCAATGGTAGGAGGGGTAGATGTTTTTTGCACCCCATTTACTGTAACATTTACAGGTAATGACGTAGACGTACTTCCGCCTGACCAATGAGCCACTGTTGTCAAGACGTGACTACCTGTTGAAGAAGGAGTCCAAGTGTAAGAATAATTCGCTGTATTATCGGTTCCAACCACTACTCCGTCAACTAAGAAATCAACAGAGGTGGTCGTATTACCTGCCGGAGGAGTAGCCGTAGCATTAATCGTAATGGGAGGAATAGGACATCCAGTGAAGCTGGCACCATCGGAAGGAGAAGTAATTTGAACACCTGCAGGACAAAGAGGCACACCGCCTAATTGTGAAGTAATGGTAGTTCCATCCCCTGCATTTATAGTCGCGGGATTAGTAGCACCTGCTTTACCCGACGACCAAGCAATATTCAAAGCACCTGCACCAAAATAAGTGGGAAGGTCGTATGGAGAACCTGTCATGTTATAATCAAACAATAAATTCCCATCTATTTTGACGGATAAATGGTGCGTTGAAGCAGTATATGTGATACAAACCGTATGTTCTAAGCCATCTTCCAAGTTTCCGGCATCAACAGCCGTGATCCATCCATTGTCACTGGCATCTCCATCTCTTTGCAGTGCTATCTCATCATGATTACCAGAGGTCCCACCACCATAATGAGCATCAAAATTACTGGCCCCCATACTGCTATACGTATCGAACTCTATTGTAATCATCTTATTGTCACTACACGCATTCATGTACCCTAATCCTCCACCACAGGAATTTGTAGGTAATGTATAGGATGGATATGTGCATTTGAAAAATGAAAAAGCCATTCCATCTCCATTTTGATCAGTACCGTTGCCTATATTATCATTACCGGGACAACCAAAAAAAGCCTGATAACATTGGCTAAAGTCGCTACCGGATGTAGGACTATAAGCAGTACTTTTAGATACCGCGGCTCCAGCACACCCCGTGTTAACCTTGCTAATCAATCGGACTACTCCATTACCGTAATCTTGATATCCCGTCGGATTGCCTGTATATTGATAAAGAGTCCAGCCTCCAGAGACCGCTTGAGCACGGAGGTAAGTAACAGATAAAAATAGCATGAAGGCCATAATAGCAACCTTCAATAGCCATGTTAGGTTATTTTTCCTGTTCCGGTCGTAATTTTTTTCACTATCATCGTAATGCAAATGATATGAATTTGGTAGTGGTGTTTTCATTGTTCTTTTCTCTTTTGTTGATGGTGTAATGGCGAACAAAGCATATTCTATACATAACCAGAATGAGAGTTCGTTTTTCTGTATTTCGCGACTTATACATTCAATAGAGTAAAAGCACTCAAAAACAGCCTAACGATTAGAACGTAAGTTTTTACTACAATGTTTAAAATATTTTTATTACTGATTAAAATACGTGGATTAACACAGGAAAGGCTATTTGTAAATTCAAAATATCAATGAGAATAAAAAAATAAAACCATAAATAACTGATTATCAATATTAAAAATTAAAAAATACTCATTGCAATACAAATACAATATACAATTACCTCAGGAGGGCAATTAAGTATTTTTTCTTGGTTTCAAATGTAAAAATTCATCTTTTATGCCTCAATTGCCGAAGTACTTTATTTAACTTTTTATTATTTTTTAAATACTATTTTATACTTATCGATATTGCTTGTATACTTTTTTAGTATTTGTAACTGAAAAATCAAACTCGTTTTATGATTTATATTATTTTTTTGTTAATAATGAGTTAAAAAATGAAGTACAAAATGCTTATCTATCCAAAAGCCTTTTATGGTTTTTTTATATAAAAACGAGTTATTGGCTATTATTTATCTGTCATATAACATTTTACAGGTTTAAATCTTATAAAAAGAAGTTTTCATCCTTTATTATTTAATGTTAGACAAATAAAAAACTTCATTCAAAGAATTTTTATTGCTTTGCCTCCTTTTTTCAAAACAAACGGACTAGATTCTCTCTTCAATGGTTACAAATAAAAAGGCTTCCTGGTTTTAGGAAGCCTTTAATGAATCTTTAAAATATTACTCTTACGAGAAAGTAATACATACGGTATCCAACTTGTCCAAGATCTCCGTTTTAAAGATTCGTTGTAGAGATAATACCATAAATATAGTGCCACAGAAAAATCCCTTATCTAACTAATGTTTTAATGAGCATTGTAGAATAGCTTACTTATATTCGAAAATATTGAGCATCATTTACCACGTTCTGTTGCTACAACCAGTGGGATTTTAAGCTGATTTACAATATCTACCACCTTAATCAGCTGCTCTACTGAGATATCTTTGTCAGCCTTTAATACTACTGTAATTTCATTATTGTATTTTTTCGCTTCACTGGAAAGTTCTGTTCGAATCGTATACTCATCGGCAGGTTTGCCATCCACATACCAATTAAGTTTATTGTCAATGATTACACTAACAGGATGCTTGGGAATAGCCTTACCTGTAGAGGCATGAGGTAATAATATCCTAATGGCTTCAGGACTGGCCATAGTTGATATCATCAGGAAAAACAACATCAGGAAAAACAATATATCCGATAGTGAAGCGGCCTCGATCATAGCGTGCCCTTTCTTTCGTCTTCTGATTTTCATACCGATGGTTTATATAAAGTATCCAGAAACTCAGTGGTTACAATCTCAATATTGCTTACGGCCTTATCAATTCTGCTGTTGAGAATGGTATAAAATACAAATGCAAGAATTCCAACCACCAGACCTGAAGCGGAAGTCACCATTTTTTCATAAATACCTCCGGCTATAATTCCGATCGAAATATTATCTGCAATAGAGATGTTATAAAAAGCTTTAATCATCCCCACTACCGTTCCCAAAAAACCAAACATCGGAGCAATGGCTGCAATCAAGGAAAGATAAGAAAGTTTTTCCTCCATTTTAGCTACTTCTACCGTAGCTGTACTTTCTATTGCACTCTCTATGTCTCGCACCGGAGAACCTAGTCGAATCAATCCTCTTGATAAGATATGTCCAATGGGTGATTTCTGATTAGCACAACTTTCAATAGCTCCTTTTACGTCTCCCTGATTTAACTTCTGCTGAATACGATCCATAAAAGAATGATCTATCTTG
>DATHPB010000231.1:0-4840 GCA_035484295.1 Cytophagaceae bacterium | reverse complement strand
AGCAGCAATAGTCAAGTTTGTCGTAAAAGTATCTTGAGGATAATTATCGAAAGTAAGTTTAGCTGTTACGTTCTCTGCTTTAAATGAAGGAGGTGCATCAGCGTATCCTTCCCAAACTGCGTTACTAGCATCGATAGATTGACTAATACCTTTAATCGTTTTTACAGCATGAGAGGTTTGTCCTGTCAACGTAATAGTCCACGCTGTAGCTTTTGCAAACTGAGCCGTAAATACTTCCTGATTATTAGCAGAAAAGTTAGGATTGGCTAAGGTTTTATTAAATGCCTGAGTGACTACCACTGGCGCATAGATATCATTAATCGCCGGCGCTGTATCTTCTGTTTTCTTACAAGAAGAATAGCTCAATACAATTAAAATAAAGTACACTGCTTTTTTCATATGGCTCATCATTTATAATTCTAGAAATTCATATTGAACATCAATAGAAACTGATTCATAGAAAAGTCTCTTAAACTGTTGTGCCCGTCTGTGTATGTGAAGATATGATCTTGCACCGTGATGTAAGTATTGGCACTGAATCTGTATTTTAATCCGAAAGCAATCAAGGATTGATTCACACTGATGCTTGAAGTATTGGCATTGGTGAAGTTTGTGATGTCGTTGAATTTATTTCTCACCGCAATGAATTCGTTTCCTTTTGCAGCAAGAAATTTAGTAGATACCAGTATATCCAACTTATTCAACACTTCCAGTTCTAATCCCAAATCAATCAGCGTACTTGTCAACGCTACTTTCTCCAACGAATCTCCGCCTCGTTTGGTATTTTCATAGCGAATACCTGTAGTAATAATAGCTCTCTTTTTCCAACCTATGATCTTATGAAGATTCAAATCCATGCCAGCTTTCAACACCAGAAAATTTCTTTTTTGAGCTGATCCTTCCCCAACGACTTCCGTCAAATAAGCGGTATTCACATTCACCATCACTTTTTGTGCAGAGTCCTTGTATTGCACGTCCACATTGACTCCCTGACGATTGGGAGTTGCTTTTCCGTATGCTTGTGAGTTGTTTAATGTAGGATCATAAGCCATCAATTGACTTCTGATCCCTGCATTGTATACCGCTGTATCTTTCACCAAATCAAAAATCGTTGGCGTTCGGATGATTGCATTTAAAGGATCATTTCCATAAATAGGAAAGGTAGAAGGTGTATTAGCAAAATTGATACGCTTCGTTTGTGCCGCAGAACTGAAAAATTGAGGATCTACATAACTATAGCCCGCACTGATCAATAGGTTGGCAGGTTTCAAATGGAGTTTAACACTTGCTTCACCGAATGATCCGTCTTTAGTCGCTCTGTTTTCATATCCTTTGAATATCATTTGTGAATAGCCCCCTTCCCCTACAAAACGGAATGTTGTTTGCTCGTTGTTCCATAAGGTATAATCCAACTGAGTAGACATTACCGGATTACTGATGGCACTATCTACTGCAGTTGTCTTACCGATTTCGAATAAGTTGACATAGTTACCTATCAATTTCATTTTCTCTGTACTGGTCAATGTTACTCTTCCTCCGGCATGAAATCTTGCAGGTGCATTGGCAGTAAAATTTTCCGCTCTGTTTCTAAGGAAGAATCCGTCAACACGCATGGAGTCAATCAAGCTTTCTTTGAATGCTACACTAAAGTTAGTAGCAGCACCCTGTTGCCACCATGAATTTCCTCTGTTGCTCAAGTTTTCATAATTGGTATAGTCACGTCTGAAGTCGCTGAATATACGGCCTTCGTTGATGCTACCTTCTGCATTGTTATTGTAAAAAGTATACGGAGACATTTGAAGGTACAAATCACCCACTTGGTAGCTTAAATATTTCCCAATCAATCCCTTGATGTATAACTGTCTTAGTTGAAGAGCAGAACCACCAGTGTAAAAGCCACCGATGTCGCTTTTCATACGAAGGATAGCCTGAACTTCCGTTCTCTTATCCGGATTGATGTGTATACCCAAATCCACCAGGACATGTCCTTTACTTACGTTATCGGAATGTAATGTATCATTGTTGCCCAAATGTGTATTTTGTTGCAAGGCTCTTCCGTAAGCGCCAAACTTAACTTTATCTCCATCCTGAGCGAACACTACCCGGCTGCTGACAAGTACAAAAAACAGAAGTATAAATTTCTTACTCATTGTATATGTATTTTTCTTTGTAATCATTAGAAGAACATTTTTAATTCGACAGTAGCTTCACTACCACTAAATTTTTCTTTTGAAAAGTTTTTATCCTCGAAGGTGAACCAACGTTGTCTGAAGAACAACGTAGTAGCCTGGCTCAACGAATAGTCAAAACCAAAACCAATGGCCGTGCCCACTTGATTTCTCGGCTTGCCGGTAATCTTGTCCAAATCCGTATACTGATTGCCTTTGATGTATTCTAATCCACCATATAAAGCCAAGATGAAATCTGTAGTGATGTGATAGTAAGCCTCCAACTCATGGTATTGAGCCCTGATGTAAGCCTGGTCATCAAATTTTGGAACAGCCGATAAACTGTTTTGCACCGAACTGAATGTTCCCAAATAGAACATGTAAAAATCGCGGTTGAAGATTTTATTTTTAAACTTCAACTGCACATCCCATGAATTAAAATATCTTTTGTTCATAGGCGTACCATCAGAGTTTCGATCGAGTATTCGTACCTTTTCTGCCACTCCTCTATAGTATGCCGTTACTCTATTGTTAGGTCCATAAGCACCTACTACAGGGAAGTAATTAGGTAGCCTTTGCCATACCAGATTGTTTATGCGATGTGAGTAATACAATAATGTATCTCCAGATAGCTTTTCAAGTTCCGCTGAGATTTGTGTTCCTGTAGTAAATGAAAACTTCCAGAATTTAATAGCGTTTAAATTTATGGCTGCTCCCCTTCTGTTATTCGCAAGATCGCCGACATTTTCCAACGCTCCGCCAAAAGGAGTCAATACGTTACCAGTTGCTCCTGGTGTAATACCACTTCCTCCGTTATAACCAGTGTTTACCTGACTTACCGTAGTGTTATTGAAACTTGCTACGTTATTCGTAAAATTCTTTCCGATCTGATAGTAACGAAGTGCTATAGGAATACCCAATAAACTTTTAGGCAGAGTCAAATCAGCCATAAACGCTTCACTCCATCCTTGAGAAATGACAGGGCTTCTGTAGCTCCCTCCTCCAAATTCACCACTTAAGGTTACACCTTTATAATTCACATGATATTCTGAAGTATAAATGCTCCATTGTATGTCGGGTGAGTTGATGTTAATACTATCCGAATGCTGGTAAGAATTAAAAGTATTCAAGCTGATGTAATTTCCGCTTTTGAAGTTTTTCTTCAATCGAATACCTAAATTTTCTGTAGGTCTTGTATAATGAAGACGATCGTCTCCGCCATTAGGTGCTGATTTACCATACATGATATCTACATTGGTATTGATGGCTGGAATAAAACCATTCAGGACATATCCTTTAAAAGCCTGTGTACCGAAACGAGCATCCTGATTGATCGTACCGCTGTAATAGTAACTGGCATACCTGTTTTTAATATTCCCCACAGGATCCCAAGGTCTTCTTTCAAAAATACTGTACCTGTTGAAGTTTACATTGGCTCCAAAAGTAAAGGGAGTAACGCTTAGAAACTCAATACCCCCGGCTTTCATGTTAAATGTTCCAAGCTTCGTTTTAAAGCTACCTCTTAAAACAACAGTAAAATATTGAAGAGCAGAACCATTTTTATAATAACCAGGTCCTTGATACGCTGTAAAGGGATTCAACACGCTGATATCAGCGCCAAACGTGGTATTGGGAGTAGCATTGCCGGCAAAGTACAGCATCAATATAGGATCGACCTGGCCTTCTCCCACACGCATCACTTGATCCGGACTTACGCCGGCATAATTGTTAGTCATGTGACGGTTATAGAAAAAACCTCTATAAAAACCTCCTATCGTAACGCCATTTAAAAAGTTTTTAAACAATGGCTGTACCACAGGATTTGTAATACCGTCATCCGACTTATCGACTGAAAATAAACTTCCTACCTTAGGAACTTTAAGCGGAACTTTTTTAAATGTCATTGCTGGACTTGATTGACTATCGTCACTCTGCCCGTAAACAGAGTCATTGAGCGAAGTCAGAAGACCTAGAGCCAACATAAAAAACCATTTCCTATGGATTCTTTTATACATTATCTAATCCTTATGATATAATTATTGATTTATTTTTTTTGATACACACGTACGTAATCGACAAACATGTACTTAGGAAACGTAGTGGTTTCATCCGGTGGACCTGGCCATTGTCCTCCAATGGCCAGATTGAGTATCATGTGAAATTTCTGGTCAAACGGCCATTTGCTTGGTTCAAGGTCTTTGGGTGTCTTCGTGGCATACAAAGAATCATCGATGTACCAACGAATTACATTAGGTTCCCACTCGACGGAAAACAAATGAAACTGAGTGGATAAATCTCCCTCTTTCAAAATATAATCCGTACCGGTGTGTTTGTTATTGGGCCACGCATCGCCATAGTGAAGAGTACCTACCAACGTCGTCGGTTTACTTCCTATGCTTTCCATGATATCTATTTCACCGCTTTGAGGCCATGCTCCGTATACCCAGTCAGTAGGTAGCATCCATATCGCAGGCCACACTCCTTGTTGAACCGGTGTCTTCGCTCTGATATCATATCGGCCATAGGTCCAATCTGCTTTACCTTTTGTTCTTAGACGAGCTGAGGTATAAAACTTGCCTTTGTAATTTTGTTGAGCGGCTTTGATGACTAAAAAATCATCTTTAATGTAAGAGTTCGCTTTGGACGCTGTATAATATTGCAATTCATTATTT
>DATHPB010000230.1:0-2984 GCA_035484295.1 Cytophagaceae bacterium | reverse complement strand
ACTTCGGGTAGCGTGGCGGTGACCGTCGTAGCGGTCGTGACGAACATATGCTCGGGTGTTCCTGCTTACATAGAGAACAACGGTTATGTAGCAGGAAGTAAAGTAACCAATGCAGGCAGACAATACGAGTGTAAGGAATATCCATATACCGGCTGGTGTAACGGAGCGGCTTGGGCTTATGCTCCAGGAACGGGTTCGTATTGGACAGATGCCTGGTACGACAGAGGAAGTTGTACGGCTCGTATAGCTGCGGAAACAAGTAACGTTACCGCCGAAGGAGATCAAACCGTTGAAGTTGTTCCCAATCCGGCAACAGATGTTGTCACGATTAACGCTAACGAACCGGTTGTGGTCAGTTTGTATAACAGTCAAGGTATAGCAGTGATGAGCAATACAAAGGTTGAAGCACGCGGGACGTTAAACATTAGCAGTTTGTCATCGGGCATTTATCTTGTAAAGATTGATACCGGTTCAACGGTTGTCACAAAAGTCTTGATCAAGAATTAAAAAATAAGGTTGAGGGTTTGGATGAAGTAAAAAGCTCCGGGTATCATGCCTGGAGTTTTTTATTGCCCGTGCTATAAAAAAACAAGAGTGCGACACGTCATATCGCACTCTTGAAGGTTATGAATAAGTAGTATTGCTTTGTTAGGTATAGATAATCTTTAAAGAAGAAAGGTAACCTGTATCTGGAAAAATATTTTAAAATCAAAAACATTGAATTTTTTCTGAAGAAAAGACACTTTTCTCTATTTAAAATGAAAATACAGGGAAACCTGAATTGTATCGTCATTCATTCTTTTTTTTATCGGAAGGATGTGAGGCACGAAAGATAAACTGTTCCTTGGTACCTGTTTGGTATTCTTTTTTTAGGTTAGTCGTCAAGAGCTGCGACAAGGTTTTTTTCAATTCTGTAAAAGAATTTGGTTTCTTGATAAACAAATTGGCTTGCTGACGAAACACGTCATCTATTTCTTTTTGACTTTCGGTAGTAGAGTAGATGATGATGAAAATATCTTTGAGCACGGGATGCTTTTTGATCTCATCCAGGCATTCAAATCCATTTTTGCGAGGCATGTTCAAATCGAGAAAAATAATTTCCGGTAAGATGACCGCAGAGGTCAACAGGTAGTTCATCAGTTCTGCACCATCTTTTACTACCTGCAAGTCTACGTTGATATTAAGTTCTGAAACGGCATCAGAAAAAATCATCCTGTCATCAATGTCATCGTCTGCCAGCAATACGGATATGTAAGCACTCAAATCGTTTTTCATTTAGAGAGGGTGACGGGTCACTTTAAAATGGAAGCTAGTTTTTAACAGCTGTTTCCGCTGATTTCTCAGGTTCAGGCTCAGGTACAGGCAGTGATATGATGAATGTAGATCCTTCTCCCACATTGCTTTTGGCGGATATAAATCCGTTGTGTTCTTCTACGATTTTTTTACAAAGCGCGAGACCAATCCCTGTTCCTTCGTATTCGTTTTGATTGTGCAACCGTTTGAACATGTCAAAAATCTGTTCTGAAAAAACTTGTTCAAAACCGATTCCATTGTCTGTGATGAAAATCCTGCGGTACTTGTTTTTATTTTCGGTCGGGTTTAGTTTGTCCGAAGAAGATTCCTGTTCTGAATAAATGCGAATCACAGGAGGTACATCTTTTTTACTGTACTTTAAACTGTTGTGGATTAAATTATAAAACAAAGGCCGCATGAGGTTGGGATTGATAGAGAAAGTAGGCAAGGGGTCTAAGGTTACCGTCGCTTTTTTCTCCTGTATCAGTCCTTCCAGTTCCAGCAGCACATCTTTTACGAGAGGAGTCAAGTCGCTTTTTACAAATACCGTTTTGTCGATGGAGACTTTTGAAAAGGTAAGGATGTCTTTGATGAGTGCTTGCAACCTTGATGTGGCAGTTTGAATGCGTGCGATGTATTTGATTCCACCTTCGTCCAATCGCTTTCCATACTCTGTGTACAGGCGTTCGCTGAATACATTTATTTTCCTCAGAGGTTCTTGCAAGTCGTGTGACGCCATGAAGGCAAAACGGTCGAGGTCTTTGTTGGCAGCCTCCAGCTTGTCTATGTTCTGCAGCAATTGCAGGTTGAGCAACTGAACTTTCTCTTCTGAATTTTTTCGCTCGTTGATTTCATTTTCCAGGTTCTTATTGATAGCGATCAATTTTTGTTCCTGTGCAACCAATTGATGGTTCTTACGGTAGAGTTCGATAAACACGGAGACCTTTGCTTTCAACAAATCCGGATTGATGGGTTTGTAAATATAATCGACGGCACCTGTACGGTATCCTTTAAATATATTTTCTTCGTCCTGGCTGTGAGCCGTGATAAAGATAATGGGGATGTGGCGAAGTTTTTCCCGTTCATAAATCAGTGAAGCGGTTTCAAACCCGTTGAGATTGGGCATTTGAACGTCCATGAGGATGAGTGCAAAATCGTATTCTCCCAACAGGATTTTCAGTGCGTTACGCCCTGAGTTTGCTTTGACCAATTGATGACCCATCGGTTCCAGTAATGATGCAATGGACATTAAGTTATCTTCCCTGTCATCCACTATTAAAATTTTTGCCATAGATCAACTGTTATTTATAGAACCACATGCGCATCAATGAAAGCAGCTGGTCAATTTTCAATGGTTTGGTAATGTAATCGGATGCTCCGGCTTCTATACATTTTTGACGATCGCCTTTCATGGCTTTGGCCGTTACGGCAATGATAGGGAGCGAACTATTTTTGTGTTCGCGCCGGATCTTTTGTGTCGTTTCGTAACCGTCCATTTCAGGCATCATGATATCCATCAGTACCATTTCTATTTTTGGATTTTCATTCAAGATCTGAATCGCCTCTTTACCGCTTTCTGCTGTAACGATGTTGATGTTGTAACGCTCAAAAACCGTTGTCAGGGCAAATAGATTTCGCACGTCGTCATCGACCACCAGAATGTTTTTCCCTGTGAGGATGTCTTCTTTCCT
>DATHPB010000229.1:0-8083 GCA_035484295.1 Cytophagaceae bacterium | reverse complement strand
TGCACCGCCAGTCACCATCCATGCAAAACTCGCTACCGCTTCGTGCCAGATGAATTGACCGGTACCTACTGCAATCAATGCAAAACGGAAAATGATCAGAGAGGAAGCATCGTTCAGTAAGCTTTCTCCTTCCAGGATAGCGGAAGTAGATCGCGGAATTTTTACAAACTTGGTAATGGCTCCGGTACTCACTGCATCTGGAGGAGAAACGATGCCACCCAATAAGAATCCCAAGGCAATCGTGAAGCCGGGGATGAAGTGGTTGGTCATGACGGCTACGGATAGAGCCGTGAAAAAAACAACGAGAAAAGCAAAGCTGCCGATGATGCGCCACCATTTTTTCATTTCTTTAAAAGAAATGGTCCAGGATGCCTCGAATAACAAAGGAGGAAGAAAGAGGAAGAAAATCAGATCAGGATTGACTCTTACCATGGGCAATCCAGGAATAAAACTAACAAGCAATCCTGCAACGACCAATAAAATGGGATAAGCAATTTTTAGTTTGGTCGCCCACATGTTCAGCAGCACAATGGCTGCTATCATGATAAGAAAAAAAGGTAAAATGGTATGCATGATAAACTATTGGTAGTTGTAAGTCATTAAAGATAACAAACCGTAATATGCAGAGCAAATGGATGGATAAGCATTACCTGTTGGTGTAAGGATTTAGAAGAACCTGGCCACAACAAGAAAAAAGAATAACTTGTATGCTACGTTAAAAAAGTATATCTTCTATCATTCATAAACCCCTAACCTGAAATTTTTAATCGATGAATGCTTCTTCTCAAACTTTAAAATCGCAGGCATTGGAAACGCTTGCCGGTAACTGGACCAAACCGATGCTCGCTATGTTGATGGTATTGGCCCCTTCCTTTATTGCCGTTATTCCTGGCGTAGGATATGTGGTCTCCTTACTGATTTCAGGGCCACTGACATTGGGTATGACCATTTTTCTATTGGAGTTTTCAAAACACCGGGATGCAGATGTCTCGTTGGTATATTCTGCTTTCAATAGATTCTTGGTGGCGTTATTTGCTTATTTGCTTATGTTTATCTTTGTCGTGATCTGGTCATTTTTATTCTTTGTGCCGGGTATCATCGCGGCTATTTCCTATTCGCAGACTTTTTATTTGCTGGCCAGAAATCCTGACATGACCGCTATTCAAGCGATTGATAAAAGCAAGGAAATGATGAATGGTCATAAGGCTCGTTACTTCTGGTTGAGTTTTAGTTTTATCGGATGGTTTTTACTGTCTCTTCTTACCTGCGGGATCGGTTTGCTCTGGGCTGTTCCTTATTATCAGGTAACGTTGACGAAGTTTCATGAAGATCTTTACGGTGGCAGCATAGCTGATAGTATAGGTGCATCGTCTGCATCGGATATTCTGGACGCATAGTCAAGTCAGTATGTGTATTCATTTTATTTCTACAGGTATGAAAGCCAGGATATTTTTATTGAGTGTATGTTGTCTTGCGAGCCAATGGCTGTTTGCCCAGACAGAAGACTATGCCATTATAAATGCCTACCAGCTCAGTAAGAAAAATTACATCAGCGTTACCGTCGGTTCTCAACCCACGGAAGAAAAGGAGGTAGAGCAGAGCGACAAAAAGCTTGACATGGCACCTATCATAGCCGAGATGAATACACTCAACAAAATGGGATATGAACTCTTCAGCAGTTCGACCGCCATGGGAGATATCGGATTGAGAGGAACGGTTACTTCTTATCCTTTATACACGTTCGTGTTCAGGAAGAAAAAATGAGGTGTAATAAACGGACACTCATTATATTTAAAGACAACCAGTTATTTACCCAATGAAGAAGTTGCTCACCATCCTCATCGATTGTCCGGATCAGAAAGGATTGATTTATAAAATCACCAGTGTATTGTATCAAAATGAATTGAACATCATCAAGAACCGTGAGTACGTAGACTTAGACACGGATCGCTTTTTTATGCGTACGGAAGTGGAAGGAGAGATCGATGCGGCTGAACTGGAAGCAGAATTAAAGGAAGCCTTGCCTGATCAGAGCAGGATCAGCGTGGTTTCTGATCGAAAGAAAAAACTGGTATTGCTGGTGACCAAAGAAAGCCATTGCCTTGGCGATTTATTGGTGCGCAATCATTTTGGCGAATGGAATGCCGAAGTAAAAGCAGTGATCGGCAATTACGAAGTGCTCAGGAATTTTACCGAACGTTTCGACATCCCGTACCATGGAGTGTCTGCGGAAGGATTGTCGAGAGAGGCACACGAACAGAAAGTCATGCAGCTCATTGACCAGTATGCACCGGATTGCATTGTGTTGGCGAAATACATGCGCATCCTCACGCCTGATTTTGTGAAACATTACGAAGGTAAAGTCATCAACATTCACCATTCTTTTTTACCGGCCTTCATCGGTGCGCAACCCTACAAACAGGCTTACGATCGCGGAGTGAAAATCATCGGAGCCACCGCGCATTTTGTCAATCATCACTTGGACGAAGGTCCCATCATTTGCCAGAATGTCATTCCGGTAGATCACTCGCAGAATGCCGCTGACATGGCGAAGGCAGGAAAGGACGTGGAAAAATTAGTATTGTCTCAGGCGTTGAAATTGGTGCTGGAAGATAAAGTGATGCTGAGCGGCAACAAGACGGTAATTTTTTAAGAAGGATTATTCTTCTTCAATATCGTTCTTATAATCCTCGATCGCACTAAAAATTCCCCAGGCAGTTTCCATCTTTCCAACTTCTGATCCCAGGTATTGTGCGTCTTCGTCGTGCGTGATGAATCCGCTTTCCACCAATACACTCGGCATGGCTGTTTTCCATAGTACGAGGAATCCTGCCTGTTTCACACCTCTGGAATGACGCCTGTTTTTCGATTCGAACTCGGTTTCTATCTTGCCCGCTAGGCGCGTGCTGTTGGCAAGGTAGGCGCTTTGGTACAAGGAAAATAAAATATAAGACTGAGGAGAATTAGGATCGAAGCCGTCGTATTTTTTCTCCTGGTCTTTTTCCATTAAGATGGAGGAATTTTCGCGTTGCGCTACTGATAAGTTCTGTTCGCCTTTGTGCAAACCCATGCAATATGTTTCCGTGCCTTTGAATTGAGACGGGCCTGCATTCACGTGGATGGAGATGAACAAATCCGCTTTCTCCTTGTTGGCAATGGCTGCACGATCGTGTAACTCTACAAAGTGATCGTCTTTCCTCGTGTAGATCACTTTCACATCGGGCATGTTTTGTTTTAAGATCTCACCCAGTTTCAACGCAATGTCTAACGTAATGAGCTTTTCTTTTTGATTGCTGTTCGAGCAGCCCGGATCTTTTCCTCCGTGACCCGCATCGATGACAATGGTCTTCACGTGGTACTCTGTTTTTTCCAAAATGGTAAAGGAAGAACAAAGTACCAGTGTAATCGCAAAGAGATAAATCAGAGTCTTGCTTAACATTTTTTATTCGATGGCTTTTTTTAGTTTTTCTTTACTGAACGAATCATTGTCAAAGTCTGCTACTATGTTTCCTTCTTTTAACACACTTACACGCGGCGGGGAAGGAACGTCACCAAGCAAAGGAAAGAAGACTTGCGGTTCTACAATTTTATAAGGGAATTTGCATTTCGCTACATCGAAGAAATGGTCTAGCTCTCCGGGACTGCCGAAGAATAAGAAATACACCGGTGGCAATTTTTGTTCTTTACTGAGCTCTCCGATCTGACGCGCCGTTTCCATGCAGTGTTCGCACTCCAGGCTCAACATACAGACAACGCTGGTTCCCTTGTCGACATTGGCCGATACACCGTCACTGAAGTTTTTGAAACCGGCGTAAATGGAAACCTTCGGTGCGTAAGCGGATGCAGATGTAGTAAGGGTCTTGGCAACGGTATCTTTTTTGGTTGGAGTAAGGGTTGTCTTCGTATCGACGGTTGTCTTTTCCTTGCCTATGATTTCTTTTACTACCGTGATAAGCGTATCTTCCAAAGGTTTGCTGCTTGGCAGGGTATCTTGTAACGCAGCCTTGACAGTGTCTGCGACAGAGGCTTCTTCGTTGAAGTGGGTGCCGTAGGATTTCACGGGAAAGGCAATGAACAGGCCAATGTATGTTACCGCGAGTAAAGCTGAAGGAACAAGAATTTTTTTCTTTTCGTAATGGGCGGTGAGTTTATAGAGATAGCCCAGTAAACCTAACGTGATGATGTTTTTAATCAGCGCTTCCAGCGGTGTCATCTTGATGAGTTGACCGAAACATCCGCAGTTGCCAGAGTTGCCTGTGGTGTAAATGGTATAACCGAGATGCAGGCAAAATACAACGAGCAATCCGGCTGTGAGCGGGATGATCCAGCTTCGCAAATAATTCTTTTGTAAAAAGGCCAATCCTAGAAAGGCTTCAAAGCCAATGATGGCTCTACTTAGGTAAGGAGCAGTAGTCCAGGAAGCAAAACCCAAGTCTACCAGTTGTTTTTCAAACGCTTCAATGGGATAAAGTTTGGCAACGGCAGAGAAAAGAAACAAAGCGGTGGTCGTTAGCCTCAGCGTCAGGATAATATTATTGCGGGTAGATGCGTTCATGAGCGAAGATTTGGTACTATAAAAATAATGCAATTGAAGAACAGGTCAAAGCGATATCTCTTTTCCCTGGTATTTTTTTGTGGTTTTACCGTGAGTAAGGATCCTTGCCGACGCTTTTATAACGACGTTTGACAGGATATAGTTTGTAAGATTACAAAATTATGCAGACGGTCTTCATTGAGTACCTGAAGTTTCCTTTTCAATTATTCTTTCGTTGGTTTTTTCCACCAGTTTTTTGGAAATTCTGGAGTCAACCGCAATGGTAATTAAACCGACTTTGATGCTGTTCCAAATGTAATTCAGGATGAATTTATTTTTTGGCCTGGCCAGGTCGATTTCCCCGGTCCGGTAATGATGTTTACTACTGGCAATGTTGTTCGTACGGATAACAGAATTAATCATGAGTCCAAGGAAGAAATTTTCCATGCGTGATTTACGTTTGTTGACGGTAGCCGTATCCGACAGTACAATCTTCAAACCGGTATAGTCGGCGGTCATGGTACCTCTCGAACGTTCGTTGTCGGCGGTCATGTCAAAAGAAACGGCATGTATGTCGCCTGCTTTGAATTTTGCATACACCATGTTGTTGACGATGTTATTCAGATCGGTGGCTTTGACATTGGTGATGGAACCCTTGGCATAAAAGGTTTCACGTTTGTCGAGTACAGGGAAGTCAAGGTGTAAAACAATTTTTGACTTGTTGAGAAAAGCGGTGCTGCCCTTCACGGAGAAGTTGGGACGGCGATAAAGAATACTTTTTACATTGGTAAAATTAGTGGCCTGCAGATTGATTCTTGTGAAGAAAATTCTTCCGGGTAATTCTCCTTTCTCTACGATTTCTTCATAGGTTGCTGTTCCGTTTTTTACCTCTATACGATCTATCAGCAAGGGGATTTTTAGTTCTCTGATCAGCTTAGACGGTAAGGGTTTCACGCGAAAAGGAGGATCAACCAGTCGTTTGTCTTTGTACACCACTATGATGGGATTAACCAGCGTGGCCTGATCAATCTTCAGGTAGTCGTTGTATCCCCAGCGGCTGATGTCTTTGCTGGTCAATTGTACCGTATCGATTTTCAAATTGTACCAGGCGGCCTCGTACTTCAGTGCTTTCGTGAATTGCTTTTTGGTTCCTTCGTTTTTAAAGATGACCTGGTTCAGGACCAATTGATTTTTACTGTATGAAAAATCTATTCCCTTAGCAGTAAGTATGGCGTTTTCGACAAACCCGACATCGAAATTTTTTCCTTTAAATACAAACTCACTGAATTTCAAAGTCTGTGTTGTTTTCATCAGCAAGGAATCGGTATATAAATCCTTGACCAGGATGGAAACGGAATCACAGGTGAAGTAACTGCTGCTGTCTGCGTTGGCATTGATCCAGCTGATGGTGGCATTTTTCAGCAATAGAAAATTAATGTTCCCATAAGTTACTTTTTGGGACAAGAGATCCTTGGACAGAGCCGGTCCCAAGCTGTCGGGTTTTACGGAAGGGTCTACAAGCACATGAATGACCGGATTGGTAATGATGAACGAATCGATGCTTACCTCCTGATCTGTGAGAAGCCGTATCATGTCCAGACCTCTTAAGCGAATGTCATTGAGCTGGCCATCTACTAAAAAGCGTTTAGGATGACCTGCCTTTATAAAACTGTCCACGACGGTTTGCCTTGGCTGTACCCTTACTCCCCTGATTTGAAAATCACCTTTCCAGACATCCAGTTTGATCTCCTTGAAACTATAATCGTAAAGACGGGTTGAATCACTGGTGTCCAATAAATATTCAATGTTGTCATTGGCCAGCTTTTCAACCATTCTGCTGAGGTTGAATCCAACAGTTGCCAATAATAAAATCAGGATCAAAAAGACCCAAAGTATTTTTTTCATGAGTTAAAACGAAAAGAGACATGCATCTGGTCTGGTATATCAAACAAAGAATATATCTTAGGGGTAGTGAAATTCTATTTTGTCTTTTCTATATACAGAAATTTATGGTAACATTTGACAAAGCAAACGCCAGACTGGTAATAGGCTCCTTAATTATTCCTTATCCAACCAAGCAAAGGCTCATTCAAGACCTAATCGCCAATGCCGTGTCTTATGCCATTGCCGTTTTGGTCTCCGGCATTCTGCATCATTTTTTCGCAGTTAAAAATTTCAGGAATTTATGGGGAATACTGGGGAAGAAAAAGGGCAAGGTTATGATTGATGCCGATACCTATGCCTGGATTGACTGGACCTTAACGTTCATCATCGGTTTGTTTGTTTTTACCATCATGGAGCATGTGATGCATTATGTCATCAAGTGGTACAAGGAAAAGCAGGGAGTGGAACGTGATAATTTAAAATGATGATCCGCACATCAACCTTTATTTTAATTGTAAAATCCCCAATAAAATACAAGTTCCAAATTCAAAACAAATACTATCTGTTCATTGGAATTTTTGATTGAGTTGTTTTTCAGTGCTTGTGATTTGTTATTTCTTAATGCCCTAAATAAGAGATATAACGACAGTCATTTTCTAACAATCAACGTCTTAAAAATAGACCACTTCAATTTCTACATTGCTATTGTTTCCTTTGTCGTCGCTGCAGGATATCTTTATTTTACCTTCTTGCGGAACAAAAAATACAGGCTCTCCATTTTTAGTTTCCTTATAGAAAACGTCGTTGATGTACCAGTACACTTTTTTTACATCGGAAGCGCACCTGCTTTTTAATAAAATTTCAGAAGGTGATAATTTTTCAATCAGGTATTGTTTGTGTGCAGTGGGTGAGATGATCTCCGGAGGTTTTCCGTTGACGCTGTATTCGCAATAAGGATTGTGCGGAGGAATGGTTTCAAAAGGTACTTGTTCTTTCTGGTAAAAGGCAACCAATTCAGGAGAGAGGTTGGGAAAGTTTTTTTTGATATAACCCAATTCAGGCAGGCAGTTCGAGCAATAACTGTACTTGCCGTCAGGTGATACGAAGACGGTCCGCAAATGATCGCAGGTCCTGGCAGAGGAGACGTTGGGTATAAAATAATCCAGGACAGTGTGTGTACATAATGTACCTGGTAGGGTTCCGCTTTCCGGACATACATAACGAAAGGAAAGTGTTTCCGGTTTGACAAACCAATCTCCTGACGCATTATAGTCCAAGGCATTGAACAACTGAAAGAGCAGAGGGGTGGCGATGTCTGCTCCTGTCAGTTCCGGTACGCCTTGTCCGTCGAAATTTCCGATCCATACACCGATGGTGTAATTTTTTGTATAGCCTATACTCCAGGCATCTTTTCTACCGTAGGAAGTCCCAGTCTTCCAGGCGATGCGCGGCACGCGATACGTATTTTGAAAATGATTGGGTAGATCAGGTCTGCTGATCGTAGATAAAATTTCGTGGATCATGTACGCTGATGCCGGACTAAACAAAGGTATGGAACGGTTGTCTTTCTGATTTTTAATCAGGTGATAAGGAATCAACAGGCCTTTGTTGGTGAATGCAGTGAAGGCATGTGTGATTTCTTCCAGGGTCACCCCACACCCGCCA
>DATHPB010000228.1:0-2621 GCA_035484295.1 Cytophagaceae bacterium | reverse complement strand
AGCAACGTCTACAACCACCGTGCCTGGTGCTAAAGTTTTGATTTGTTCAGAGGAAACAATGACTGGTGCTTTGCCTCCAGGTACCAATACCGCACCTATGATAAGGTCTGCATTTTGCAATGCCAGTTCTATATGTGCCTGATTGGACACCATTGTCTGTATATTCTTCGGCATGATTTCATCCAGGTAACGCAAACGGGCAAAGTTGACGTCCAGTATGGATACATTAGCACCCATACCGGCAGCGATTCGTGCGGCTTGTGTACCCACCGTTCCACCTCCGAGCACGACTACTTTGGCTGCAGGTATGCCTGGGACACCTCCAAGCAATACTCCTTTTCCTCCGTTTTGTTTTTCCAGGAACCATGACCCTTGCTGAGTCGCCATGCGCCCTGCAACTTCTGACATCGGTGCAAGAAGTGGAAGAGATCGATCGGCTTTCTCCACGGTTTCATAAGCAATGCAAGTGGCGCCGCTTTTCATGAGCGCTTGTGTAAGAGGTAGAGAAGAAGCAAGGTGCAGGTAAGTAAATAGGATATGGTGTTCCCTGATCAGCGGATATTCGGAAGGTAAGGGTTCTTTTACCTTTACAATCAATACATTGTTGGCAAACACTTCTTCTGCTGTATCGACGATAGTAGCTCCGGCTAAGCGGTAATCTTCGTCTGTAAAACCGGAACCGGCTCCGGCATTTTTTTCCACTTGTACCTGATGACCAAGTTGAGAAAGTTCCTTTACTCCACCGGGAGTAGTAGATACGCGGTATTCACCTTGTTTGATTTCTTTTGGTATTCCGATTTTCATAAGCTGTTCAATAAAAAAGCCATCGCTATTAAAACGATGGCTTTCAAATAAAGTTTTATTGGGAATGATTATTTACCAAAAGGCACGTTGCTTTTTTCTTCGATCAATGGAGATTTTTGTTGAAGAGATTCTACGACATTGGCAGAAAGTGTAATCACAGTACGTGGATTGCTGTCGTCGTTTGTAGAGATGATCAACTTATCCACGTTTTCACCATCGTTAAACGGACCGTAAGTAACTTCTAATACAGCAGTCTTACCTGGTTCCAATTTCTCAATCGCAGTACCGCCTTTTTTGTCGTAAAGTTTGTAGAACGCACAGTTGCAGCCGGATTGCCCTTTGATGACATCCAGTGTAGACTTACCTGTATTCTTCACTTTGAAGTCATGGGCGATTTTCTGATTGCGTTCGATCTTTCCGTATTGGTGTTCAGCTTTTCCTTCGATCGTCAGGTGAGGAGTTTTGTCCAAGGCTTCCTTAGCCGCTTTAGGGTTGGCTTTTGCGATGCTGTCTGCTTTGATTGATTCCGGAGTGGCTGTTTCTTTAGAGAAAACTACTCCTTTGATTTGAACCACTTTCATCACATTGCCTTTGTTCATCACAGTGATGGTTTTCGTGAATGGACCTGGGCGACCTTGTGTGTTGTATAATGCTTTGATATTTCCTGTCTGACCAGGAAGAATAGCGGTCTTGGTCCATTCCGGTGTAGTACATCCGCAAGATGCACGTACATCGCTTGCTTCCAACTTGATGGTATCTTTACCGACATTGGTAAATTCAAAAGAGTGACTGGCAGCATCTCCTTCTGACAGGGCTCCAAAGTCGTATTTATCGTGGCTGAACTTAAAGTCATCAGCCTTTTGCGCAAAACTTGAAAAGCTCAATAAGCTGATCAATAAAAAGATAGATAGGTTTTTCATGAGATTGGATTTTTCTACACTATAAGAGCCTAAATATAAAATTTACACCGATCGAATGCAAGAATCAAGCTATTAATGATCAAACATTTTGAATAGGCGTATAATATACATTATTTTGTTTACTTAAAAGTTCAACGAAAAAGAGGAGGAATATTGTGGGAAACCCTTCAGATACAGGAGAACTGTCTTTGACCAAAGAAGAAATATTGACTGACTACAGGGTAGCCTGTGAAAGCCGTCAAGCCAGCATTCTCGCCCGTAAAGAAGTATACATGGGCAAGGCTAAGTTTGGTATTTTCGGAACAGGAAAAGAGCTTGCTCAAATTGCCATGGCGAAATATTTCAGAGCAGGTGATTTCAGAGCGGGTTACTACCGTGATCAGACTTTTGTCATGGCCACAGGTGAGTTGACCATCGAACAATATTTTGCCCAGTTGTATGCGCATGCCGATGTAGAGGCCGATCCACATTCCGGTGGACGTATGATGATCGGACATTATGCCACAAGAAGCCTGGACGAAAAAGGGATGTTTAAAGATCTCACGAAGATCAAAAACTCAACTCCTGACATTTCTCCAACCGGTGCGCAGATGGCCCGTTTGGTTGGTTTGGCTTATGCTTCCAAATTATACAGGAGTAATCCGGAGTTGGCCTATTTGGATAAATTTTCTGTCAACGGAAACGAAGTGGCTTTTGGTACCATCGGTAACGGAGCAACGGCGGAAGGAATATTCTTTGAAGCCATCAATGCCGCGGGCGTATTACAAATTCCCATGCTGGTTTCCATATGGGACGATGCCTATGCAATTTCTGTTACACAAGAATTTCAAACTACTAAGCTTGATATTTCTAAATTATTTGAAGGGTTCAGGAGAGAACCGGAAGAACGAGGTATAG
>DATHPB010000227.1:0-2483 GCA_035484295.1 Cytophagaceae bacterium | reverse complement strand
TTCGTGAACATGCCGATGACTTCCAGCGGGAGAATAATAATTCTCAAAGGAAGTGGTACGCCTGGTGTCCAAAGGATGTGCGCCCAATAGTATTTATTAGCCGTTAACGTAGTGATCAAGAAGGTCGCTAATGCCAAGAATAAAGTGAAGGTGATGTTTCCGGAAACATTCGCTCCTGCAGGAATCAAACCTAACAAGTTGTTAAACCAGATGAAAAAGAAAATCGTCAACAAGTAAGGCATAAACTTTTCATACTTAGGGCCGATCATTGTTTTCGCCACATCGTCTCTGATGTAAATGATAATAGGTTCAAAAAACGACTGTGCGCCTTTAGGTGCCTGTCCTTGACGCTTCTTATAAGAATTGGCAATAGAAAGGAACAAGACCAATAACAACAAAGCACTTAACATCATCGAAGCTACGTTCTTTGTAATGGATACATTATATAGGTGTACACTTTCATCTACTTTACCTTCTGCATCCACAGCTACAATATGATTATGCTCTAATTGATAACCATTATACGTTTCTTTCGGATTGTGGAAATTAGAAGAGGAAAATACAGATAAACCTCTTTCAGCAGAATACAAAATAACCGGTAACGGAATGGCATAATGATGTCCATCAATGCTCACAATGTGCCAGTCTGGCGCATCTGTAATGTGGTGCTGAATCATCTCACCAGGATTGAAGACCTCTTCTTTTCCCTCGTCATTTTCATGCACTTCTGTACCAGCAAAAGCACCATTAACAGTGAATAAACAAACGATGGCAAAGATCGTTACAAGCAGAAGTTTATGAATTTTTGTTCCCATTTTTCTCCGAATCGGGTCGCAAGTTAGTCAATAAGTAATAGATTTCAAATCCAGCATAAGCAAAATATGCGACAATAAAATTAATAACGAAAACTTCCTGTTTTTCAGTCAAATACATTACAAAAAGCAATAAAAAAAATAAGGCCGCCAGCATGCGAATTGTCATGGAACCCATGAAATACAGATGGAAATCATTGCGCTTAGTTAAGCCCTTTGATGTAACCCTATGAGCGATCAAACTAATCGCAACTGTATACAGCTGGATCCACCAGTAAAAAGGAGAAATGTACTCCGGTTTGCCGATTTTGACCAGTATCACCTGAAGCACATAAAACAACAGGAGTAAAACGGCTATGCCAATATAAAAGCTATTTTTTGTTTTGCTCATTCATCAAGGATTTTATGACACGGTACATGCTTCCTACAAGGGCAAACAACATCAGAAATATGGTAAATAATCCTTTTTCAACACCGTATTTATGATCGAGCCAGCGACCAAGCCAGGCAGCCAGGCAAAGTATAACAACCAGCTCTACTCCCAGGCTTGAATATTTTACCAGTGCACTAGGATTTTTTATCTTTTTATCGCTCATCGTTCAAGGATTGACCATACGAAATTAACAAATAAAAACAGACTCTGTGTTTTAATTTTTCATTTCTAAAAGCACGCATTTTAAAACAGGCCTAGGCAGAAAAGATGAAATAAAAATAGCTTAAATTGCGTTAGGATATAGCGTTTGAGAACTTCTTCTGTATGTATCAACACCTAATTTAAATCGTTTGCTTCTTTCTGTAAAATATCTTCTTTACAAACAACGCATCGCTCCATTTACCTGCCATTCAAAAAGAGTACTTGCTCTTACCCTGTCTGGCCTGATGAGCGTACTCCTCACTTCCTGCAGTCAAAACAGTACATCTAAAGTAGCGGTTACCTATCATAATCTTTTAGCTCGAGACAATGCCTTCTTTTTAGCAAGAGAACGCATGAAAGACGTGGAAAAACAAGTCTATGCGCAGCGTATCGATAACTTCAATGAAATCCTGGAAGTCATTCCTCCCTTTGACAGTACAAAAACCAAATCCATAAAAGAACTGGACGATATCATCAAAAAAGCATCTATGCCGATACGTCGTCATAAAAATAGCTATTACGTAGACGATTCCTATGTGCTTGTTGGACGCTGCCGAATGTACAAGGCCGATTTTAAGTTGGGAATGGAAACCTACAAATTCGTCAACCACAGTTACGACGATAACGAGATAAAAGCAGAAGCCATGATTTATCTCATGCGTGCTTATATGGCACAAAACGAATGGGACAATGCCTACACCGTAGCTGAATATATAGAAAAACTCAATCCGAAGCTACGGAAAAACAAGCGTGAGTTTTACCTCACGAGAGCCCAATACTACAGACATTTTGAAGAATACGACAAGTGTGTGAAAGATCTTAACCTGGCCTTGCCTGAAATCAAAAAGAAAGATCCTAAATCAAGAACTCATTTCATTCTTGGACAAATTTATCAGGAACAAGGTATCGATTCTTTGGCCTATAAAAATTATAGAAAAGTATTACGATTGAATCCTGCTTACGAGTTTTCATTTTACACAAAACTCTACATGACACAAGTAGGGCACTTCACTAACAAAGACAGAAAAGCAGTAGAC
>DATHPB010000226.1:0-3293 GCA_035484295.1 Cytophagaceae bacterium | reverse complement strand
AAATAAATTATAAAACGAAATCAGATATTTGTGCGTAATGTGTTTATTTTAAGATTGTTATGGTTGTATGGGAAAGTAATGCGAGATCTAAGAAAGAATGCCAAGTGTTTATAGTATTTGTGAGATACATAGGAGGCCAATCCGCTATTCTTCTTAGAAAGTATTCTTGATATTTTCTGTTTTATTCTTATTCTGTATATTGATTCAAACCGAATTCCTCATTAGTGAGAAAAATAAGTCATGGGAGAAGCAGAGGAGATCAACTTGAATGATATAGAAATAATCTTTCGGGAACATCATAAGATGTTGTGCAAAGTGGCCTATGCTATAGTGAGAGATAAAAACACTGCTGAAGACATTGTACAGGATGTTTTCTTGACACTCTGGCGCAAGAGAAAAGAATTAACCATAGATTCCAATCTTAAAGGATATTTGTATCGTGCCGTGTCAAATTCCTGTTTAAATCATTTACAAAGCTATCATAAACGCAACATCAAGCCAACCGAAAATTTTAGCGAGCAGGCCTTGGGTTCTTATGTTTCTCATGATAAAGTAGACTACGATCAATTGGACGATGCCATCCAAAAAGCCATTGATAAACTCCCCCCGCGTTGTAAAGTTATTTTTGTATTGAGCCGTTTTGAAGGATTAAAATATCAACAGATTGCAGAGGCATTAAATGTCAGTGCTAAAACTGTCGAAAATCAGATGGGCATTGCTTTGGTGAAACTAAGGGAAGAATTGAAACCATTTCTGAAGAAAGATAAATGACTTGCTGTTTGGGGGAATATGATGTTTCTCTGGTCTTATATATAAGCATATATGGAAAAGAATTACGACCATTTGATTGTAAAACACCTTACGGATCAGCTTTCTGAGGAAGAGAAAACGATGCTCTTTTCTTGGATTGCTGAATCAGAAGAGCACCAAATATATTATCATGATTTTTTAACCGTCTGGGAAAAGTCTTCCCCACTGAATATTGACTACTTACCAGATACCGATGCTTCCTGGATGGTATTGCAGAAAGAAATTGAACAAGAACAAAAGCAATCATTTAAAATGCCCGTTTTCAGAAGTGCGGGCTTTTACAAGATTGCAGCAAGTCTTGTCTTGGTCATTGGTTTAGCTTATTTGATAGGAATAGCTATGTCGTCTCTCGACAGGAATATTCTTCGCCAAACGGCTGAAAACAGGGATGTTTTTTATTTACCGGACAGTAGTATGGTATGGCTGAATAAAAACTCTTCGCTCTCTTATACCCCTTCTTTTGATGGAAAAGAACGTATTGTTTACCTCAAAGGTCAAGCTTTCTTTGATGTAAAGAAAAATCCGGATCGACCGTTTATTATCCATGCTTCTGGTACGACTACAAAAGTATTGGGAACCTCATTTGATTTAAAGGCTTATGATAAGGAAGATGTGCAACTGACCGTTGTTACAGGTAAAGTGTCTTTCACTGCTCAACAACAATCAATTTTATTGTTGCCTGGAGATAAAGGTGTTTTCCACCACAAAGAAAATATGCTCGGTTTGCAACCTCATGATATCGCTCTACAAATTGCAGATGTGACATGGATGAATGAAAATTCGTACGGGGGAAATTCCATTTATGAAGAGGAAAAACGGCATCCGGTTTCCTATATACATCATACATTTCAATGGCATTCTAACCTGATCAATCAAACTGTCATAGAAGGAGAGGTCGCTAGTTCGGCGAAAGTGTGTGCATATGATCGATTGCATATGAAAGCGACATATATTTCTGAAAATAATAAAGTAATGGATTATCGTTTCGCGGTGATCGGTCAATTAGGTCCCGGTGATCGTTTGATGTATAAAAAAAGATTACCGGATTGGTTCAAGGATACCAAGGAGGTGAGGATAGTCATGGAAAAAGTTGAGGTGGCTAAAAATTAAGTACTTATAATAAAACCCTTAGGTTTAATCTGCCGTAAAACTAATTCTGAAGTATTATTGTGGGATTTAATAGAAAGATATATGGGGTACATCGATTATTGCCTGATTGTAGATAATGATACAGACCGTAGAAACGAGTTGAAGAAAGTTATTTCAAACGCTGGTTTGGTAAAGGAGGTAATGGCGGCGCTTAATTGTGGCCATGGTTTACTGTACTTGAACCAATCGTTAAGTAAGATCTATGGTAAACAAGGATTGGTCATTCTCAATGGAAAGACTCCCATTATGGGGGGCTTTGAGTTTCTACAAGAATTGCACAAAGGAGAGTTCAAACACGATAAGGAGAAATTGAGAATTGTAGTTATCTCCAATGATTTGACGGATGAGGAAGAGAAGAACTACAAAGCGAAAGGTGTCAATGATTTTTTACCGTCATGCTGTTCTGACGAAACCTTTTCTGCTACATTGAAAAAGATATTCAGCAAGCCGGTAGTAAGAAAAACCAAAGCTAATGCAGGTGATTCCGATGATAATCAGGTATACATGTTACCTAACAACAATACACAAGTAGGATAGTCTCCGTACGCCTTATTTTTGATCCAAAACTTCGGCGCTGTATACGATGTACTTCGTGTCGCCAATCCATGGAAGCGTAAAGAATCGCTGTTTGTAATCCAGCTTTACCCGATGACCATTCAGCATGGCATCTTCCAATTTAGCAATCAGACTGTCGTTTTTAACTACGGTAAAATCCCAAAGGTTAAGTCCCAGGCCTGAAGCAGAGCTACCTTCGCCGACAAACATTTGAGTATTCAATTTCCCTTCATAAGTATGAAAGATGATTCCTTTCTTTGTCAATTTTACCAGCGTTCCTGCTATGGATCCTTCACCATAGTGGCCAAAGGAGACATAGAGTAAAACGGCAAGTACGATAACAATAAAAATGTAATAGAATTTTTTCATAAGAATTAGATCCGTTTGATTTTTGCACCCAATGCGTTCAGACGTGTATCAATGTTTTGATAACCTCGGTCGATTTGTTCGATGTTGTGAATGATACTTTTGCCTTCCGCAGACATAGCGGCAATTAATAACGCTACTCCGGCACGGATGTCGGGTGATGTCATCGAGATGCCTCGCAAAGGCATCGTTTTATTATGACCGATGACGTTTACTCTGTGTGGATCACACAAAATGATTTGAGCTCCCATGTCAATCAATTTATCGACGAAGAACAAACGGCTTTCAAACATTTTTTGGTGGATCAATACAGAGCCTTTCGCTTGCGTAGCGACTACCAGTACAATATTGATCAAATCGGGTGTAAAACCTGGCCATATCTGGTCTGCAATAGTCAAGACAGATCCGTCTAT
>DATHPB010000225.1:0-2904 GCA_035484295.1 Cytophagaceae bacterium | reverse complement strand
ACGAGCAGGATGCTCGCGCCAGCAGGGGGTATAAGTAAGAAGTAATACAAATAGTAAGCAATGCAATGATAGACGTGCTATGTTTAATTAAAATGGGAAAAGAAGAGCATATCTATGATATGTTTGAAAACGGAACGTTGTATTGCCGTGCTTTACAAGTGTTTCGAAAAATAGAAGATGGAAATGTAAGAGGAGATAAGCATGAAGGAGCACAACGAATAATTAATTCGCCTCCAGGTTCGTTTGAAATCCCAACTGCAAATGGTCCAGTTAAAATAAACTACGAAAAATTACATTTGGTAGAATCCCAAGAGGGTGTTTATGGCAACGTGTTTTGTCTATATGCTGTTACTGCCAATGACGTGAACGAATCCTTGGTAGTAGATTTCGATCCACGTGTTTCGGAGTTCGGGACGCATGCTTTAGCAATTAAAAACATGCCCCTGTTTTTTACTATGCTGGAAGCAAAGTTAGATGAGATGAATTTGAGCTACGACCATGGTCTGGTAGAATACTACGATGCATCCAGCCATTCAGGCTCTTTATCTGTTTTTCACAAGCCATCTGAATACGCATACCAAAAGGAATTCCGGTTATACATACAAAACGAAGATAAAGAACACAAGCCTCTAACCATTCAATTAGGATCGTTGAAAGAGATAAGTGAAGTTCGGAAAATAATTTTGCCACAGTAGCACCATATTACCTCATGCTAATTTCTTGTTTTCGTAGCTTGTAAGCGTTTAGGAAAAATAATCCAAAGAAAGATTGTAAACAAAGGCTCTCCTCTTATAGCTTGTAAAATGAAACTAATTTTTGCGTTGATTCTTCAGCGCTAATTTGTCGTTCAATCCCCAACTACAACACACTGATAATCTAATATATACAAATAAAAGACTGACAATCTGTCACATATAAACTACTGGCATATAAGTTGTTATAATATGGAAAAAAATTTCCCATGGCAACACTTCTACAAAGCATTGATTCTTTAATTGATAATATTTCTGTTACAGATCGTCAGGAAGAAAGCATTAAGACCTCGACAAATAACATCACTTCTAAACTTGAATTAGAAGAAAGTGGGTTACACGTAACTGACGTCTTCACGAATGGTTCCTATGAAAGAGACACCATAATTAGACCGCTAAATGATATTGATTTGTTTGCCGTACTTGATTTTGAGAAATGGAAGAACGAAAACGGCGGCTTTCCAAATCCTCAAACCGTTCTTACCAACTTCAAAAATTATCTCAATGGTATCCCTGAGTACAAAGATAAAGTCTCACAGGATCGTCCTTGTGTAACCATTGAATTAAGTGACAAAGATTTTGATGTACTCCCTAGTTTTAAAGCTACTGTAGGAGATTCTTACTATATCCCAAATTCAAACTTAGATGGATGGTTAACTTCAGACCCTAAAACATTGTCTAAAGACTTAGATGATGCGCACAGGTCATACAGCTATCGGTTAAAACCTTTAGTAAAGGCGGTGAAATATTGGAATAGAGAAAATGGTAAAAAGATTCCTTCTTTTCATATTGAAGAAATTGCGATTTCCATTTTCAAATGGAAATCCTTTAGCAATTATGAAGTGGCCATTCGCAATTGGTTTGAAGAAGCTGAAACCTATTTGAACTCATCCAAGTTCAAAAGCACAAATGATTTCAATGACTCAAAAAATCTAATAAAGAAGACAAAAGAAAAAATACAAAATGCTAAAAAAGCATTAGACGAGAAAAAAGAAGGTGAGGCAAAAAAAATATGGAAAGAGGTTTTTGGTAAAGAGTTTCCTGCCGTAGATGTAGAAGAAGCAAAAAACTTTTCCAAAAGCTTGTCTGAAGGTACTCTTAAAGTTAGTTCTAGTGTAGGCATAGGTACAGACATCGGCAAAAATATTCCAGCGTCAAAAGGATTTTTTGGCAATTGATATAATGAGCTGGAATAGAGAAAACCATATTCAAATTCAAAGCATGAAAAGCCATTACCCAAATTTTACACATAAAGTATTGGGCGATGCTCATATTGTTTTCATAGGGGATCTTATTATTAAACCGGAGCTTCCTGTTTACACAATTTCAATTGAATACAAAGGATCTTCACGCCCACTGGTAAAGGTACTATCTCCTGCGTTAGTTGAGAGACCACCACATTTTTATCCCCATGATAAAACATTATGTCTATACCATCGCAAAAATTTTTTTTGGAAAAAAGAACACCTGATTTCACAATACATTGTAAGTTGGACTGCTGCATGGATATACTTTTACGAGGCATGGCTACAAGATGGGGAATGGTACGGTCCGGAAGTACCACACGATACAGAAAATAAGGACAAGCAGATTCCAAACTAATTTATGCTACAAATAATATCAAACCATACAGACGCTTTTACCCAAGCTAAAACCATTTCCAAAATTGGGAATTACCTATTGCTATCTTCTACTGTTGTCGCAATTTTCACAACATACTCAGGAAGTATTTGCATAACCCTAGCTGCTGCAAATGACTTCTTAAACAACTTAAATATTGTACTGATTTTATTATACATATTGTTCGAGCTGATAGTTAATTCTTTGTTACCTAAGGCAGAATTGAGAAGGAGGCTAGGATATTTGGACAATTCCTTTGGCACAAATTTTACGGGAAAGCAATCTGAGAATTATTATAACAATGAAAATTTAAAGCACGGACTAATAAAACTGGCAGCAAATTGTTTTGAAAGTTGTTTCTTCACTTTTAATATCAGCAGACGAATGATAATGCCTTTGGCAATAAAAAACATTATGATAATAATAGCTTTTCTTGCTGCTGCATATTTCGGTGAAAAAAAATTTCTTATTCTGCTGTCTCAGCTAACACTACCTGTTGTACTTGTACAGCAGCTTCTAAAACTTGTTATTT
>DATHPB010000224.1:0-7865 GCA_035484295.1 Cytophagaceae bacterium | reverse complement strand
CATTGCATTGACAGATGCATCCTTAAGAAATGCGCAAAATAACGGAGCTGATTTTCGTATCGGTACGACAACCGGTTATAATAATTACATCAGAGAAATTACGGTAGCGATAGGTACTTTAGATCCTGCCTCAGAACCTATCCCATCCACAACGGGGAGTGCATACTCGGAATTCAAAGATAAAGCAGTTGCCGGTTATCAGGTATGGTTCAATACAGGTACACCTACTTCCGGCTGGTTTCATTGGTCGGGCGGAGCACAACCATCAGTGGGGCATTTGAATTTTGAAGTATATCCGGATGTAAGGGAATATAACGCTTCTGATTTAACGCAGACAGGTTTTGCCAATCTTGGAGATGGTACTCCTTCACAATTATTTCAGGCATCGGATACGGGTGTCATCAATAAACACTTCGATTGGCTGCAATCGAATGGTATTGACGGAGTGGCCTTGCAACGCTTTATCAACGGCATCGGTTCAGTGATCAACAATTCCCCGGCAGCTTCACCCTTGAAAGTGAGAGCCGGAGCGGAAGCTACGGATAGAATTTTTTATGTTTGTTACGATATCTCTTCTACAGGACTCGACTCTACATGGGATGACATCATTAAATTTGATTGGGTATATAATATTGAACAAGCATACCAATTAACATCCTCTCCTTCTTATGCTACGGTCAACAATAAACCGGTAGTGCAAATCTGGGGAACAGGTTTTACAGGTAATCATCCGGGTACAGAGCAAGAAACCATTGACCTGATCAATTTCTTAAAAGCGCGTGGGTGCTATGTGATAGGAGGCGTGCCTACTTACTGGAGAACGGAAACAGGAGATTCCAAGCCTAGTTTTTTAAATGCCTACAAAACATACGACATGCTATCTCCCTGGTCTGTCGGTCGTTTTGGAGATGTAGCTGGAGCAACAAATTTCAAAAACAATTTATTGGTTCCCGATAAAGCGTTTACAGACGCACAAGGTATCGATTATATGCCGGTGTTGTTTCCGGGATTTTCCTGGTCACAATGGAACAGCGGTTTGCCCAATGCCATTCCAAGACAAGCAGGTGATTTTAGTTGGAATCAAGCATTGAATATAAAGAGCATCGGCGTGCAAAACATGTACTTTGCCATGATGGATGAGTACGACGAAGGTACAGCAATCATGAAAGCGGCAACAGATTATTTCATGATTCCTACCGATCAATATTTTGTAACTACAAGTGCAGACGGTATCTGGACTTCGTCTGATTTTTACCTGCGGCTAGCCGGAGCAGAAATAGAATTGTTAAAAGGTACAAGATCTGTAACATCAACGGTTCCTATTGCTTATTCTGAAGGTCCGATTTATTACCGCAATAGTTTTGAAAAACGATTGGCCAATTACAATACAGGTTCGGGTTCTACAAGTGGTTCGTTCAACATCGATGCGTGTTTTTACCACGATGCGGTATTGAGTAATACGGGAATAACAGGGGGATCGGTCTCCATAGTCAATGAGTCTTCGAATACGAAGAGCGGTATTTATAGTGTGAAGGCGACAGGAACAACGAGTTCAGGGACTGCATCGAATTATTATTATCAGGTATCAGAGACGAAGATAGGAGTGAAGGCGAATATGCAATTGAGTTTTTGGAAATATTCGGTAGATGCATTGGGACAATATACATCAGTTGATTTGGTATTTCAGTCTGGGAAAAGATTGAGTACCCTGGCAGGATATGTAGACAACAAAGGTTATGCGATGAGTCCGACAGTAGCGAGAGGCCCGATAGGGGTATGGGAGCAGTTTACCTGTCAGATAGGAGTAGGGGAATTGATAGGAGATGAATTGATAGGTATAGTGATTGGATATGATCATCCATCTGTGAGTGGGAGTTACAATGCCTATTTTGATGACATCATCATAGAAGATGCACAGGCAGTGACACGAGTAGAGACACCGTACCTAGGAAGTGCCTTTCCGATACCGGGCAAGATAGAGGCAGAATATTATGATTACGGTGGGGAAGGCTTGGCTTACAATGATTCGGACGAAGAGAACAAGTTCAATTTGTACAGAGTAGATGAAGGCGTAGATATAGAATCGACAGGAGATGTAGGCGGTGGCTACGATGTGGGTTGGATAGAGACAGGAGAGTGGATGAATTATATGGTAAATGTTACGACTACGGGTCAATATACGTTGGAAGTTCGAGTAGCGTCAGGGAATGTAGGGACGAAGAGTATGCATGTAGAGATGGATGGGGTAGACATATCAGGATTGATCACGTTTAGTGTATCGTCAGGTTGGCAGAGTTATCAGACGATCAGTGTAACGACGCCAGTTTTGACGGCAGGAGCGAAGGTTATGCGTGTGTACATAGATGGCGGTGGATTTAATTTGAATTATGTGAATTATAGTTTGTTGGTAGCGACAGGCGTTACGGAGAGTGAAGGGATGAGTGCAGTGACAGTATATCCTAATCCGGTGAAGGGAGGTAGTAGTATTACTATTCAACAGACGAATCAGGAAGCGGGAATGAGTCAGATCAGGTTGTACAATTATTTGGGACAGGTGGTTTTGGAAACGACTGGAGATACATCGAGTAATGTATTGTTGCCTTTACCACAGCAGTTGTCATCGGGTTATTATCAGTTGGAAGTGACGGGTCAATCAGGTAAGAGCACTATGCAAAAATTATTGATCTATTAAATTAAAACAATAAAAAAGTCCATCACATGAATGTCATGTGATGGACTTTTTTTATTCGTATACTTTCTATTCTAAGTGAACGGTAATATTGGCTGTACCTACCCAGTCAGAATAGCTGGTCTTATTTTCTTGAACGATGGCTACACGGTATACACTCTTTATTTTTTTATTTCCTTTCACTTGATCAACAGAAACGACAATGCTATTGTCTTTACCGCTTGATGCTTTAAATTCATATAAGGCATAGTCTCCTTTTTTATAACCAAAACCATTTCCATCGTCGTGATACAATTTACCCATGGCATGTTTTTGTTGATCCAGGTTAACATAGAGCGTTAGAGAATCAATGCTGTATTCCATTGTACTTTGAATCACGGGCCCTGTAGGGATAATCGAACCTTCCCGAATTTTCAATTTCGCTTGGTAGGGGTCTGTTTCCGGAGTATCATCCAGTTTTAAATTTTTCCAATTACCTTTTGGTATGGCTGTGTTCTCTGCCCAACTTGGAATGATCAACAGATCGTCTCCCCAAGTGAAAGCTTCTTGCTCATTTCTTAAGTTTTTATCTTTAGAATCGCACATGAATACCGGACGCATTACCGGAGCTCCGGTGGTAGAGGCCTCTTCAAATAAGGTATATAAGAAAGGCATCAATTTATAGCGTCTGTTCAATGCTGTTCTGGACGCAGACTCCGCTTTTTTCCCTAGTGCCCATGGTTCCTGTTGATCCGAACTTTTCTCTGCATGGTTCCTGGAGAAGGGATAGTAAGCTCCTATGGACATCCATTGTGCAAGTAACTCTGCATTGCAGAAACCTGCAAAGCCACCAATATCGGAGCCGCTGAAAGGTTGTCCCGACAATCCTAAACTTAATGACATGGGTATGGATAATTTCAAATGATTCCAGGTGGAAACGTTATCTCCCGTCCAGGTTGCTGCATAACGTTGGCCACCCAGAAAATTTGCCCTTGATAATACGAATGGTCGCAATGTAGGATTAACAGCGAGAATGCCTTCTCTACTCGAACGAACCATCAGCATGCCGTAAACATTGTGGTACCTCATGTGTGAATCTTGCGGAAGTTCACCGCCGCCTCTGTGCAAATTATCTTCAGGCATGGTACCTTCGTCTGTGTTGAACACGGCAGGTTCGTTCATGTCATTCCAGATGCCGTCGATTCCTAAATTCATAAATGGAGTATACAACGAAGCCCACCATTTTTGTGTTTCAGGTCTAGTGAAGTCGGGGAAAGCACATTGGCCTGGCCACACTACACCATTAAACTCTTTACCTTTTTTGGTTTGCACCCAGTGATTGCCCGCAGAGCCTTGTTTATAGATGTCGTAATTTTCATCCACTTTCACACCTGGATCAATCATATAGACACTTTTAAATTGTTTGTCTTTCAAATATTGATTCAATCCTTTGGGATCAGGAAATCCATTTTCATCGAATGTAAATATTCGGTAGCCATGCATGTAATCAATGTCCATCCAGATGACATCGGCCGGTATTTTTTTCTCACGGAATTTATCTGCAATCTCTTTGACACGTGTATCTGGATAATAGGAATAGCGGCATTGTTGAAAACCCAAAGCCCATAATGGAGGTAATTCCATTTTACCTGTTAAGTCTGCCAAGGCTTTTACCAACTCTTTAGGATTTTCTCTTTCAATGATTAATACTCTGAATGCGGGGCCGTCTGAGGTAATGAGAATGGATTGATCTTCTGTCTGTATCGTTTGTTTCCATGTATTGTCGGCGATGATACCAAAGGCTGTTCCGTCGTCTCTCACACCCATTACCCATGGATGTGATTGATAAAGACTTTTACCTTCATTTTTTTTATAACAGTAGTTATCTGTATTCCATAACTGAACGGTTTGCCCGTTTCTTCTTAAGGGTCCGACGACTTCGCCTGTCCCATAGAAATCAACGGGTTCTTTCAAAGTAATTTGGACTATGCTTTTTCCATCGGCCAATTCAAATTCGGGACGTACCTGCCATTTGTTTGGAACATTTCCTTGAACAGTAGGCTCGTTCAGCAACGCAAGAGAAGGAAGGTGTCTTGCCGCTTCAAAGTTGGGAGGATAGAACATTGCAATGCGATCTCCCACCATTACACTTGTTTGAGCGAATGACTGAGCCGCAGTAAATGCAACAGCTGCAATCAGCGATAAATAATTTCTTTTCATGACATTCATGTGGATTGAAGGTTATAAAAAACACCCACTATTCCTGTGATTTGTAAGCAACAAGTTCACAAGAATAGTGGGTGTTACATCATTTCAATTTGTTTTAATGCCGTGTACTATTGGTTCACTACATTAAAATTCTTAGACTCATTTTTAATGTCTGTGATTTTTGATTTTTCGATGGTCACACTGCCACGACTACTGTTGTCGATCCACAATGCATGTTTGCCTTCCACTCCGATTCCTGGTTTGGTAATGTTCACATTCCTGAAAACAGCATTAGTCAATTCTGGACCTTTGCTATCCGCACCGCGGGTTACGATGCTGATGCCATCCGACATGCTGTTGTCGATATTTACGTCTTTGATTTCAATGCCTGGAATGCTTCGTCTGTCCATGCAAATGGAAATAGAAGCACGCCAGTCCCAACTGTGATCGAAACCACCACTGGTTTTAATGTCACAATTTTCAATCACAGTGATACCGCTGAAGTGATTATTGATTTTCCCTTCTTCTGTAGGGAAGGTTGTACTGATCAATACGGCAGATCCAGGAGAAATGTCAGTAAATAAGCAGTTGGAAATTTTATTGCTTTCGCCTCCGTAGATAGCCGCGCCGTTTGCAAGGAAAGGCAATTGTCCGGTGCAATGTGTAATGACATTATTGCCCGGTTTGTATTTTGAAAGCATGAACGTTGCTGGCCACATGGCGAAACAATCGTCACCTGTACCACGTGTCGTACAGTTTTTCATGGTAGAGCTGTTCATACCGATGCAAAAGTTAATGCCATCTGCCAATGTGTTTCTGAAACGACAACCTTCCACTAACAGGTTTTTACAGTTTTCTACCCAAACGCCAACTTTAGTATGTTCGATCCAGATGCGGGAAATAACAGAGTTCTCTCCGTATGTTCCTACAATACCGTCGTTCGGCTCATCGTCTGCCCTGTGTTTTAACTTGCCTACGATCGCAAAATCAGAAAGATGGATGTTACTACCATTTCCGTAAAACTTCAGACGTCTTGACGCATCGTCTTCATAGTCGATATCGTTACCTACCAATATCGTGTGCCACATACCCGCACCTTGTATCGTGATGTTTGCAGGTACGATAATTTCACCGGAAATTTTATAAGTACCAGCCGGGATCCAAATGGTTTTCTTTTGTTCCCATGCCATGCCTACACATTTTTTGAAAGGCTCTGTATAATCACCGTTGAAATTGCTGCCGAGAAATTTTGGATCAGTGATCGAAATTGAATTTTCGGGAGCGGTCAATGGGCCGGCGATTTCTTCCAGGTCTACAAGATCAATGATGCAATATTCTGCAGAATCAATTTTACGGTCTTCTCTTTTTAGTTTGATGACATCACCTTCATTGATCTGTAAATCTTTAAGTCTGACTTCGTCATAAAAATTTCTGGCTTTGCCGAGTTTGGGATCATTGCTAAAAGGATATGCTCCATAAAGCAAAGAATAGTGAGAGGTGATTTCAACAGGTTGTACCAGTTTGCCGTTAATGTATAATCCAAGTGTACTGGTTGTCCCTCCTCCTTCAGGTTTATCAGGAAGGTTGTAGCGGATGACAATAGTATTGGCCTTCTTCAAAGATTTGAATTCAACATGTTGGCCTTTTTTACTAAGCTTTACACATTTTTGTCCAGAGGATTCTGTTTCTACTTGAAAGGCATTGTATTTCGGGCCTAAAACAGATCCGGTGGTTTTCATTTCTTCTGCTTCATACGTAATCCAGGGTATATTGGCACCAGGTTTTTCCTGAGCAAAGGAGTTGAGTGTGTTGAAAGCAAATAAAATCAGGAGGTACTTATTCATACTATTCATGTGATTTAAGATTGGCACTATAATACATCTACAAGGTTACGATTTTTTTGATAAAATAATACCTCTAATGGCGTGTCTCCAACGTGCAAATAAGGAAAATATCAAAACAAAAAGGTGCAACACTAAATCAAGAGCAGACACCTGTATTGATATTATTTTGGAAAGATTCCATTTGCAAAGCCCTGAAATCAACAAAAAGATGAGATCAATGCGATTGAAGTTGAACGACAGCATTTCTTTTGTTCGCATAAAAAATATCGTTTGCATATTGAAGAAATAGGTATGAAAAAAACGAGACAAATACAGGACATATACTTTTTCCCCGAATCTGTTTTTCCCTCGTGTAGGAGATACAAATTTAATGCACACTTATTGGAAGTAATGCTCTGTTTTTTTCAATAAAAATGTTATGTTTATAAACTGAAAGACTCCTTGTAATAATTAGTAAATCAATCATTATGAGTAAAAAAACTACCGGTTTGTTACTGGAGTCTTTATGGGTGTTGTTTATCGTTTGGGGATCTTCCGCTGCATTTGCCCAAACCATCACCTTACCTCCGCTATCATCATCTATTATTTTCACAGATCCTATTCAATCCAACAATATGTTTTTGGGTGTGGAAGGAAATCCATCGGGAGAAGGATATACAGAAATCACAACTCTCAATGGAGTACCTTGCCGAAAGATTGCCGCTGGAAAGTTTATGTACTGCTACAGTTCGAGATCAGCGGTACCTACTACTGCCAATAATTTAATCTTAGCCATTACTTATTGGGATAACAGCATGAACAGCTTGTGGGTAAATTATACCCGTTCAGGAAATGCAAACGGTTGGGGTGTGGGAGATTTTCAAAAATCGAATACAGGCAAGTGGATCACAAGATTGATTTCTCTTTCTGATGCGGGACTTGACGGCTCTATGGGATACGGTGGTGACATCAGAATGGGAAATGGAAGCGAAGACAATTACATCAAAGACATTTCTATTTATACCGGAGCTTTGAACCCCGATGCTGAGCCGGTTCCGTCTCAGGTGAATAATCCTGGTGCGGAGTTCAGAGGAAAGTCATTTGCCGGTTATCAGTTGTGGCACCAGGCGGGACCTAATCCGCAGGACTGGGCGCACTGGGCGTAT
>DATHPB010000223.1:0-4342 GCA_035484295.1 Cytophagaceae bacterium | reverse complement strand
AAATAACCCCACATGTTTGAAAGAAGATAAGCCCAAACGAAAATTCAGTTGATACTTGGGATGACGGTAAGGCAGTATCCATTGTTGCTTCATGTTGGGTTTCAATGACCAGTTTCCTTTTTCGGGGTTGACTTTGTCTCTTGTAAAAGAAGCGTGAGCCTGTTGTTTCCATTGATCAGCAGAAAGAGAAGGTGACCATACAGCCTGCGGTTCTGGACGAGCCAATACGACTTCACCGAATTTTTCCAACTTCTGGTAGTTGCCACTATCCAGTAATTGATAGTCAGACCAATGTTCAGGTTTTATTGATTGTATCATTCCATTCTTTCCTTTATGGCCTTAAAATTACAAACTTGTGGTTAGATTTATGAGTTATAAGTGAGAAGTTACTAAATTAGTTACTGTTATAGACCAATCGCACAACTGATGTTATCGTTTACTCCCAAATCAATTAAAATCAATTTGATGGTGGGGACCGTTTTAAGTCTCGTGGCCTTGTATTTTTATCTCCCACCTTTTGAAAAAGAAAAGGAACCTCGTCAAACCAGTTTTCTTTATCAGACCTGGCGGCTGGAAGACGTATACCGCGATGGACAACGTGTAGTCGATCCAAGGAATCAAGGATTGCTGATGACCATATCGCCGGATAGTTCTGCGGTGGAAACAGTAAGGGGACAGTCTTTTAAAACTTATTTCTATGCAGACGATTCTTTGAACTACATCTACACAGGTCAACGCAACAAACCGGAAAAATATAAGATCTATACGCTTACTCCTCATTTATTAAAATACGGACAGCACACTAGTACTGCCCGTTATGAGTTTGTAATGAAAGCGGTCAAATAAGATTACCTATGCCAACCAACCCTTCACTTCATCCAGTGTAGGATTAGCTATTTCCAATTTCATTTTTTTACGGAGGCCGCAGATGTCATTGAACAATTTGCTGGCATTGGCTTCCTTCAATTGCTGAACAGATAACATTCCCATTTTTTGCAACAATGGTAATAAATCTTCTCTTATACCTAGGTCAATAAAATCTTGTTCTGAAGAATGTTCTTGTTTTTTCTCCGGTCTCATTTGAGGGAAAAACAATACATCTTGGATAGAGGGAGAATTGGTCATGATCATGGCCAAACGGTCAATGCCAATACCCAAGCCGGCTGTAGGAGGCATACCGTATTCCAATGCACGAAGGAAGTCTTCATCCAACACCATGCTTTCCGTATCTCCTCTTTTTCCCAGTTCCAATTGTTCTTCAAAACGTGCACGCTGATCAACAGGATCGTTCAACTCAGAGAAAGAATTGCAGATCTCTTTCCCGTTGCACACCGCTTCGAATCGCTCTACCAATCCCGCTTTGCTGCGGTGTTTTTTCGCCAGTGGAGACATCTCCACCGGATAGTCTGTGATGAAAGTTGGTTGAATCAAATTGGGCTCGCACTTCGCTCCGAAAATTTCATCAATCAATTTTCCTTTGCCCATTGTGGCATCCACATCGATGCTGAGTTTAGCACACACTTCACGCAATTTCGCTTCATCCATTTCTCCCACATTGATACCAGTGAAATGTTCGATGGCCTCAAACATGGTGAAACGTTTCCATGGACGCTGGAAATTGATGACATGCTCACCTACCTGTACCTCGGTACTGCCATATAAAGCCAATGCCACTTTTTCAATCATCTCTTCCACGAGATCCATCATCCAGTAGTAGTCTTTGTAAGCGACATACAATTCGATCTGAGTAAATTCAGGATTATGAAAACGAGACATCCCTTCGTTACGAAAATCTTTTGAAAATTCATATACACCATCGAAACCTCCAACGATAAGACGTTTCAGGTAAAGCTCATTAGCAATCCGCAAATACAATGGCATATCCAATGTATTGTGATGTGTCTTGAAAGGACGCGCAGCCGCTCCTCCGTATAATGGTTGAAGAATAGGTGTTTCTACTTCCAGGTAATCTTTGTCGTTCAAATACTGACGGATGGTATTCACCAGTTTCGTACGTTTCACAAAGGTATCTTTTACATGCGGATTCACGATCAAGTCCACGTAACGTTGACGGTAGCGTTGTTCCGCATCAGTAAAGGCATCGTATACTTTTTTATTTCCCTGCTCGTCTTCCGATTCTTTGACGATGGGTAATGGTTTCAGCGATTTGGACAATACTTTAAATTCGGTAGTATGCACAGAAATCTCTCCGGTTTGTGTAGTGAACACAAATCCTTTGACACCTACGATATCGCCAATTCCAACCAGTCTTTTAAAGACCGTGTTATACAACGTTTTGTCTTCTCCTGGGCAAATGTCGTCTCTTCTGACATATACTTGTATACGCCCCGTCGAATCCTGCAATTCGATGAACGATGCGCTACCCATGATGCGACGAGACATCACACGACCCGCCAACGAAATATTCTTATAATCCAGTTTATTGACTTCGTAATTCTGGTGGATCTCGTGTGCAGACACGTTGACCTCAAACAGTTCCGCCGGATAAGGTTCTACCCCTAATTGGATCAGCTCTTCTCTTTCTTTCCTTCTAATCAGCTCTTGCTCGCTCAGTTGTATCATGTTGTATAAAGTATTTTCGAACCACAAAATTATAAATTAAACTGGATATTTCGGGAATAAATATCCACGGGAACCCGAAAGGCTGTAGATCAGGTTCACACTCTTTCCGGGTTCGCTCATTTATAGCTTCATGGCATAAATTCAATAGATAAAAACAAGCTATTTAATGCATTGAACCATTCTTCGGCTTTATATACCAGCAAAACCATTAAAAGCGATTTACGTTTTTAACAGAACATTATTCCACCAAGTGGCAACAAACGCGATTAATACAAATTTTATTTTGTCCCTTGGTGCATACTGGGTTATTTTTATTCTACCAAACAAATAGACTTTACATCCTGTAAAAATGGTCATGTTTTTGTTCTATTACATTAAAAAAGGAGGTCTTATGAGAACAACGTCCAAACCGCAAACCAATCGTTCATTGGTGAGCCCATCAAAAGAAGCATTGCAATCATTGATTGATGAGTGGGTCCTTACAGATTATGCAGGAAAAAAATATGTGACTCGAGTAGAGATTAAACACATACACCTCAACTATATCGTTTGGACGCCTTATCCTAAAAATAATTAAATGCTGAAAATGAAAATTATCTATGCATTGTCCATTCCATTTTTCTTGATCTTTATATTAGGAGAGTATTGGTATTCAAAAAAGAAAAATAAGCGGTTCTTTTCTTATAGCGACTCCGTGTCTAACTTAAGCATAGGACTCTTTGAGCGTTTGATCTATGTTTATTCAGTAGCCATTTTCATTGGAATATTTGACTACGTGTATTTACACTGGAGAATCTTTACGATTCCCAATAATGTGTATGCATGGATTGTATTGGTACTGCTGACCGATCTGGTTTGGTATTGGTACCATCGACTCGGACATGAGATCAATTTGTTTTGGAGCGCACACATTGTGCATCATCAGTCGGAAGAATACAACCTTACTGTCTCAGCTCGTATCACCATGTTTCAAGCCTTGATCCGAAATATATTTTGGTGCATCATCCCTTTGCTTGGATTTCAAACGAAGATGGTGGTTACAATGCTACTCGTTCATGGATTGTATTCCTTTTTTACACATACCCGTGTGATCGGCAAACTCGGTTTCATCGAAAAAATATTGGTAACACCTTCCCACCATAGAGTTCATCACGGTTCCAATGAAGGGTACCTGGATAAAAACTACAGCGACATGTTTATCTTCTGGGATAAACTTTTTGGAACTTATGCGGAAGAAACCGAAGAAGTAAAATATGGATTGACCGCACCATTAAAATCGAACAGTTTTCTCTGGCAACATTTCCACTATATTGTAGAACTTCTAGTGCATACCAGCAATACAAAGGGATTCAAAAATAAACTGAAGGTTTTATTCGGTAAACCCGACAAAATACCTTATCACGTTAGGGTATCTATAGAACGTGCTTTATTGGTACAAAGAGCGACACAAAAGATTCCCTTGTCTAAAAACAGTAAATGGTACATCGGTTCACAAATCATATTTTGCGTTGGTATTTTACTATACCTCACGGAATGTAGAGAGATAGCAGACACTTTTACAACAGCCATATTGTTCTTCGTAGTCTTCCTTACGATGATCAACTGTGGAGCGATGCTGGAACAAAGACGATGGGTGTTTTACCTGGAGTTTATCCGAATCCTTTCGGCAGAATTACTGATCATTTATTTCTTCCCTTCGATCTTTTCCATCCTGATTGCAAGTATCGCATTGTATACCTTCTTGCATTATTTCTCTCCG
>DATHPB010000222.1:0-3853 GCA_035484295.1 Cytophagaceae bacterium | reverse complement strand
AGCAGCACCGCAGCCAGGATGATCGAGCCGCCCGTGGGTGCTTGCACGTGCGCATCAGGCAACCAAGTGTGGAAAGGAAACGAAGGTAACTTAATCAAGAAGCCAACCACCAGAAGAAGCAACGACCACTCCCGGATATTGAATAACCACAGCTGAGGAGAAGACAAGGCATGCAATACCGAACCGGGAATATAATTGGCCTGATCCGTCAGGTAGGAAATATTCAACGTATGCACTTGTGCCGCTGAAGGTATTTGATTTTTACTGAGCAAAACCTGTACATCATTTGCCGTCACACCTTGTCCCACATACACTGCCGTTTTCATAGGATCTATGACGGAGAAGTAGGCTGCAATCAATACCATCAAAATCAGTAATGATCCTCCGATAGTATAAATCAAAAATTTTACCGAAGCGTATTCCCTATTTTCTCCACCCCAAATACCGATCAGGAAATACATCGGCAACAACATCAATTCAAAAAACAAATAGAACAGGAACAAATCCATAGCGATGAAAGTACCGTATACCGTGCTGCACATCAGCAAGAACAAAGCGTAAAATCCTTTTTTATTTTGCTTGATGCTCCAGGAAACCCAGGCTGCGCACAGCATGACGATGGAGGTCAATAAAACCAAATAGGTATTCAATCCATCCAATGCCAAAAAATATTCGATATTCAATTTTCCCAAACGGCCTAAGTCCAAAAAAATCCAAGGCATACGTTCATGGATAAACCAGCTTGTCTCACTGTGCAATGCCCCTTTTCCGTAAGTGTAATTCACAAATAACCAGGATGCCAATCCCAATTGAATGAAACAAGTTCCAACGGTAATGTAGCGATACGTCCCTTGTTTGGTGTCAGGAACAACAAACAGCAGCAGCACGGCCAGGACAGGAAGAAAAACCAACAGAGATAACATGCTCTATATATTTATTTAATGATCATCGTTCTACAACAAATATTCTTTTACCAGTTCACCCATGACAACCAACAACATCACAACCAGTACCCAGAATAAATAATTTTGTACGTTTCCTCTTTGTATTACCCGGAAGGCTTTTCCGAATTTACCGGTAGAATATACCATCAGTGAAATGACACCATCTACAAATACCCTGTCAATCCAAGCGATGACATGTGCCTTGATAACCACAATATAAACAATGCCATGTACTATTCCATCCAATCCTTTTTTATCTAGAGCAGCAACTAGCTTACCTGTTTTCAAAACAGGATTTACAATCAATCCTGTAATGGCATCATCCAAATAATAAAAACGAGTAAGAATGTTGTTCTTTTTTTCTACAGCATGAACAGAAATGCTTTTCCATGTCATCCAATAAGCCAGGGATATTCCCGAAACAACCAATACCAAAGATAAGATCACGACAAAGACTTGTTCTTGTGCGACGTATGCAGGAAGTCCTGACAGTCCATACAACCAGGCAGATGCAGCATGCAAAGGATGAACGGAAAAACAAAAGAAGAAAGAACTTATGCTCAGCAGTATCAAAGGCACCACTACCACCGGTTGATTGACTTTCACTTTAACCCAAACCGTTTCGGTATAATACTTCAATTCATTTAAACGAGATTCTCCTGAAAAAATCCAGATGCCTTGTCTTGCTACATAATAAGCCGTTACAAATACAGTGATGATACCCAATGAAGGAACCAGCCAAGCTACGCCCTGATAGTGTTCAGCAAAAACAATCATCGCGTTCAATATGCTTTCCTTTGATAAAAAACCAGAGAACAGTGGTAAACCAATCAGAGAGGAAGCTGTGATCAAATACGCTGCAAACACTAATGGCATCTTCCTAGACATACCGCCCATAATGCGCATGTCCAGTGGATCCATGTGCACAAAACGATGTTCATGAGCCAACTTCATGTGCACTTTATGCAAAGCATGAATCACTGCACCTACTGAAAGAAACAAACCCGCTTTGAAAAAGGCATGCGTGATCAAGTGGAAGAAAGCAGCGGAAGATGCCGAACAACCGATAGCTGCAATCATATAACCCAATTGTGAAATGGTAGAAAATGCCAGTATCTTTTTACTGTTGAAAGAAGTCAGCGCAGGTAATGCGCCCAATAAAGCAGTCACCGATCCAACAATGGCCATCACAAAACGAACGTCTGCCGTCAACATGAAATCCAATTTCACCAGCAAGTACACCCCGGCAGCAACCATCGTCGCAGCATGCAACAAGGCCGATACCGGTGTAGGTCCTTCCATTGCATCGGGTAACCAACTGTTGAGCGGAAACTGTGCCGTTTTCGCCATACATCCTATAAATATCAATAATCCTATACTGAAAGTGACGGTCTCTGATACATCGCCAGATTGGAAAACCGTTTGTATACGATTCAAATCAAATGAACCTGCATGAAAGAAAACGAGCAACAATACGCCTAAGAAAAACACGTCTGCAACTCTATTGATTAGAAAGGCTTTGCTGGCCGCATGCGCCGCCGCTTCCTTATTGAACCAAAATCCAACCAGTAAATAAGAGGAGAAACCCACCAATTCCCATCCAATAAATATGATCAGCAAATTATGACTCACCACCAGCAGGCTCATTGAAAAAGTAAACAATCCGAGATAAGGATAATACATGACATGGTTTTTTCTGTGTCCCATGTATTCGTACGAATACAGATGCACTAGAAAAGAAATGAACATCACCACACTCAGCATGATAAGGCTGACACCATTGAGCGATAAACTTACGGCATACGTGATCGAACGACCGGACGAAAAGTACTCGAACCAGGGAACGGTGTAATACAATTGTTCCGATACACCACAAAAGACGAGTGTAACAAGGACACCAAGAAAAGACAAAAAGACAAGTACAGTCGCTGTCACGCTTCGTGCCGATTCAGAAATGCTTTCACCGGCCAGAAGCAAGCCGACAAAAGACAGCACCGGCAAAAGCATCGCTGTCAAAATTAAAAGCAACGGTATGGTATCGTTTGATATACCCATTATTCTTTTACTTGCCGCACTTCATCGACGTAGATAGTGTGGAACAGTTTATATACTTTCATTAAAATGACTAATCCGACCACCGAAGCACAGACAGCCAACACTATAATAAACAAAGATGCTACTTCCCCATTTTTATGAGAAACATCAAAATGAGAAAAAGATACAAAATTAATCAAGGTAGCATTGATCATTAATTCCAATCCAATCAGAATAAAGATTCCGTTGCGTCTCGTCAAGACCAGCAAACTTCCTATGATGAATAAGAAGGCTCCGACGATTAAATAATGCGATAAAGTGATGTCGTACATATTATTTTTTTTCTTTAGACATCAAGTGAGCAGATAACCAGGCCACCACCACCAATACAATCAGCAACAGGAAGCCGATCAATTCAAATTCGAAGACATACTCTGAAAACAATACCTGACCTAGTTGCAAAGGGTTAGACAATGCAGGTTGCACTTCTGGTGTTTGTGTGTAAGTGGAAAGCGCCGGTAACTTAAAATGATTTAACTCAAACAAACGTCCCAGATAAAAACTCAATAACAACAACCATACGCTCATCAGGACCAACGAAGGAGCTTGTTTACGAAAAGGCTTATCTTCTCCTGTAGAGCTATTTTTACCCAAGTAGAAAATAAAAAACAACAGCAAGACCAGTATACCGCCTACATACACGACAATCAATGACAAGGCAATAAACTCAGCACCGGTCAATAAGAACAATCCTGCACTGCACAATAAGATCATCATCAAAGCCAGGGCCCCATGTACCATATTTTTCGTAAAGACCAAGTATATCCCTAAAACGAAAACCGTACAGGTCAACACCCAAAATGTAATTGCTGCGA
>DATHPB010000221.1:0-4492 GCA_035484295.1 Cytophagaceae bacterium | reverse complement strand
AAACCTGGTTCAATATTGCTGCACCACTAGAGTTTACTTGGAACAACAGTGTAGACAAAGTGGAATACGATGCAGAATTGAGTCGTGCTAAAACGACAGTCAACTATTTCACCTTGGAAGATGGTTTCGATTACCTGAATGAAACGTCTAAGGACAAAGAAACGAAAGTCATTGAGAAGCCTTTGAAATGGGTTTCTTTGAAACAGAAATTCTTCAACATAGGCATCGTTGGAAAAACACCTTTTCAAAAGGCTGAGCTCAGTAACATCCCAACTTTAACATCCGATAAAATTAAAAAGCTGTCTGCCAAGATGACTATTCCTGCGCAAGCCATACAAAAGGATACGCTTGCATTTAAGTTTTTCTTCGGTCCCAATCAATACCAGATTTGCAAAACAGTGGGTGACGACTACGAGAAAAACGTTTACCTTGGTTGGCCCATCATCAACAGCATCAATCGCTTTGTAGTGGTTCCTGTTTTTAATTTTCTGGAAGGTAAAATTGCCAACTATGGAGTGATCATCATCATCCTGGTATTGTTGATCAAATTGATCTTGCTTCCTCTTTCTTATAAGTCATATGTTTCCATGGCGAAGATGAAAGTCATGAAACCCGAACTGGACGAGATCAAAGCACAACACGGCGATGACATGCAGAAAACGCAAGCCGCCCAGATGAAGCTGTACCAGCAAGTGGGGATCAACCCGTTAAGTGGTTGTATTCCGGTGTTGCTGCAAATGCCTATACTGGTAGCTATGTTCAACTTTTTCCCCAACTCGTTTGAATTGAGACAACAGTCTTTCCTATGGGCTCCCGATTTGTCTACCTATGATTATCCGATCCTTCTTCCTTTTACTGTACCTTTCGGATATGGAAGTCACGTGAGTATCTTTACCGTATTGATGACTATCTCTACTTTGGCTTATACTTATATCAACAACCAGGTCAGTACAGCAGCCACAGGCCCAATGAAAGCCCTGTCTTATGCGATGCCTGTCATCTTCATGTTTGTATTGAACTCCTTCCCCGCCGGCTTGAGTTTTTATTACTTAATGTCAAACATCGTGACGATCTGTCAACAATTGGTCATCAGACGTTTTGTAGACGAAGACAGTTTGAAAGCAAAACTGGAAGAGAACCGTGTTAAAATAGCTTCGGGTCAAGGCGGCAAAAAATCTAAATGGATGCAACGCGTAGAAGATGCGATGAAAGCACAGGAGGAATTGAAAAAGAATAAAAAGAAATAACAAAATTGTTAGTCATAAAACAAAAGGTCTTGCTTGAATAGTGAGACCTTTTATTTTATGACCCAAATCCCGTGAACAAGACCAGACCGTGTTAAAATCCATTTCAACTGCCTGTCAAAAATAAATAAATCGGAATAATCGGTTTATTGATATTTAGTAGTTTTTAGGTTTTTTGAATGGATTTTTCTTTAAATGAAGTGTTATTAAAATTTGTACGCCTATTAACCATATGATGAATCTAAAAATGTCTTTAGCAGGAATATTACTTAGTAGCTGGTTTTGTTTTTCAATAATATTAATTCTGCTTTTTAATATTCCTACTTCATCTGTCAGGTCTTTAATAATATCATTTTCAGATACAATGTATTCACGTATACCTTCGGCATCCCTAACAACTCGTTTGGAAAGGATTAAGTACTTCTCATGTTTGTTTGCCTTTCTTGTTATCGTTTTGTACCCAATGAATATCATATACACTGTAAGTGCTACTATATTCAAGAATTCAAGCCAGTCTTTTACTGGTTGGATTGCATCCATTATGTATTGCATCATATCTTTTTTTATGGTTTGGAAGCGTGTAGATTTTATAAAAAGATGTGTAAAAATGAGATTAGGCGAAGATTCAAATTTTGGCCATAGAATTTGGCTTCGGGTTTTTAATAAAGAAATAGAAATTAAACCTTTGTTTACAAAATACGAATTTAATTAGATTCATGATTGTTTGATGGCAAAATTCCTCAAACAATCATGAATCTAATTGAACTCAATGAACAAATACAAACCGAAGAACAGGCGGTAAACTACTTTGAATCAATTCGCTGGGGAGCAATCCCTAAATGTGCACATTGTGATTCAGAAGATGTTTCACCGATGCAAAAGGATTTTAGAAGGAAGTGCTACGGTTGCGACAAGATGCATTCGGTGACAGTGAACACTCATCTTCACAATACCAAATTACCGCTTAAAACATGGCTTTGTGCAATATCGATCATCAGCGATGCAAAGAAAGGTTTATCAGCCAGGCAACTTCAACGAAACATTGGAGTGAGTTACGAAACAGCTTGGTTGATGTATCATAAAATTAGAAAATTGATGCATCGATATGTGGAACTTACAGGTGTAGTTGAAATGGATGAAACTTATGTGGGTGGTAAGCCAAGAAAAGGAAGAGGTCAAGACAAGATCAATTTAAGAGATGAAGAGATAGCAGAATTTGATAGAGCTGCAAAGATTTATAAATACGAATTCCCTGAATTAAAGGAGGGGGACTATAAAAAACCTTATACTCAAAAACCTCATAAAAGAGGTCGTGGGACAGAGAAAATTCCGATAGTAGGAATGGTGAGTAGAAAGGGTGAAGTAATAGCAGAAGTGATGCGAGAAACAACCAAGAAGAATTTAAAAGCAATGGTAAAGAAACATGTCGATGAAGAACGGTCTTTGCTTATTACCGATAGTTTTTCCGGATACAATAGGTTTGATGAATTCATTCGTCATTTGCAGGTCGATCATCATAGAATGTTTTCCTATAAAGGCATTAATACCAATTCAATTGAATCGTTTTGGGCAATTATTAAAAGAGGAATCATTGGTCAGTATCATCAAGTCAGTCCCGAACATTTACCCAATTACATCACAGAGTTTGTGTTCAAATACAACAACAGGAACAACGAGAACATCTTTGAAGAACTGGTAAGAAGTACCATGCAAAAAGTATAAAGGAGAGAGTAGTTTGTTGTAAAAAGTCGTCATGCTTGCGACATGACGACTGTCCATTAATTTGACTTTAGGCTCATTAAATGAACCGTCAAGTAAAGACCAATTACAATGCCTGCAAGAACAAGCATAGTTCTAGGTAATTCTTGATCTTCGTCAAATGCCACCCTAACAACATCCTGGATCCTGTTATGGATGGACTTATTATTATAGGTGTTCATTCTACAAATATAACGAAATCTCCTTTTATTAAATAAAATCAATTAATTACAAATAATTGACAATCAGTACATAAATGCAATTTCAATTACAAATACAAGTATTTATGGTCTGGGATTCTCTAGCAAAATTTTTATCTTTGGTGCAAGACATTATTGCGTTAGTCAATTCTTGTATCCCTGAAACGACCAATTTTAAAAGATACACAAGAACTGAACCTAAACGCCTGCGCTTTGCGTGGGCTTGGTTTGTTCTGTGTATTATGGCGCTTGGTCGTGCCTTGGGATACGGACGACTGAGTACCACGCAATTTTTTTGTACTCACGCCAGAAGGTACTGCGGCCAAAACTTATTAAAACAAATGAAAAAGGTTTTTCTATTTCTTCCAATTATCTGTTTTTCTTGTGCCAGGCGAATTGGAGACTTAAACATGATTGCCACTCGAAACATTGATTCAAAAACTGAATATGTAGAGATTAAACGCTATGCTGTTGGTAAATCAAAAAATATTCAAGAAGCGGTTGATAAAATCATGAGAGATACGCCAGGTGGAGAGTTTCTTAAGAATGTTGTGATTTATTCCAATGGTAAAGTAGAAGGCGACGTGTGGGGAATTGCTGGAATGAAATCGGAAAAAGAAAAGAAGAGAGAACTAGCAGAAAACAGAGATTCGATCAATCGGGCAAATAAACTAATGACTCGTGCGACCATTGAAGCAGAAAAGAAAAGAGCATTAGAAGAAAAGAAAGCACAATTCAATGCAGGCGATCGAATTTCATATACAACTCATACTCGTAAAGTAGTGCTTGGTGAAATCATTGGCAAGGATGAACATTATGCCATCATCAAAAACGATTTGGGGGCTATTGTAAAGATCAGATACCAAGTTATTACTAAAATCAAGTAAGCAAATAGAGCCCGGTTATTTCCGGGCTCTAAAATTAAAATATCAATAAACCGATAATTCCGAAATAAATTCCCCTCCGCAAATACACTGCGGACTTCATTTTTTACTTTGTATCATGGATATATGGGTGTTCAAATCCCCCATTAGCAAGCATAGACTAAACACTAACAACTAAATACTTACATCTTTATCCACAGTTCGACTTCCCCATTTTGTGAATAAAGGTGGTATTAATTAATGGAGGAGCTCCAGGCAATGGTCTGAGATTATAATTTATATTTGTAGAAGGAGAGAATAAAAAAGTTCTTATTTCTGTTATCATCATAGTCTTTTTTAACGATTAATCGCATGGGTAAAATAATTGCTATTGCCAATCAAAAAGGAGGAGTAGGTAAAACAACTA
>DATHPB010000220.1:0-2478 GCA_035484295.1 Cytophagaceae bacterium | reverse complement strand
ATGATTTTATATTCTTTATCCTTCGCAGGAATTTTTATAGATTTTGCCAATTGATTTCTTTGAGCCAACAGCATTTGATTCTTCTTTAAAACCAACTTACCATTTTGATGTTGAACATGTGTTTCGCCTGAAAACTGAAACGCTAATACGTGATATGGTACAAATTGCTCGTGGCCGCGTTGCTGCTCAAAAGTGCAGGAATACACAAAACTGTCTTCCAACACTTGTGTTACAGGCATTACTTTTCCGCTCATTGTTTTTCAGCTAATAAACGTTGATGATAGGCTGTGTTTCTTGCATCGGTATTGCTATCTATAAACATTAATACAGTCATCAAGGCAATAGTGGTAATGCCAATTGACCGCCATAGGGCTGTACTTGCAAACACGATCAACAATGCTGCTGCAATAATAATAAGAGGAAGCACTTTGAAAACCAATGCAAGATCTTGTTGAGATTTTGCAGTACGTTTTGTTTCCATTTGGATAAATGCTTTCGCGTCGGTATGATAGGCTGTTTCAAATTGTGCAATCCGTGGCTTGTTGGCAAAATATAAACCTGCCGATACTGCAACAATGAATGCTCCCGAGACCAACATTGGCCATACAAAGGCTTTCGCCATAACAGTTTTGCCTAATTGCCCAAACCCAAGAGCTCCTAAGAAAAACAGTAAACTAAGCAGCAAAATTATCTTGGCGGAAAATACCTCGGCCTTTGCCCAATCTATACTCACTTTTAAGATATCCATTGCTATATCATTTTTGTTTTACAAAGATGAGTATTTTACCAGGTAATACATTTGCTGTACAGCTCATTTTTCATTTGGTGTACGGCTCTATTAGTCTAGATTCTATTGACAATTTATACCGGCTTACATAATCAATAAGCTTTAAAAGCAGTTTGTTTTGAGTTTCTATTACTCACGTTTCTTCATTAGTTATAAAACGGTTAAAATAGTAAAAGATTTTTTCTAATTGTTAAATGAATTGCAAACAACGATATGTTCATTCATTACTTGCAGGATCAAGTAGAAAAATATAAGCGTTAAGAAAGTGGATGTGTATCTGCCAAACATCCTATATGTCGGTTGGCTGACAGAATGCAATAGATGTAACCACTACATTTAAATGAATAAGATTGACTTGTTCCTCTGATCATCTTTCTAACATGCCCAAAACCGCTATCCTCTTTTCTTTCTTTCTATTCCTGCGTATTACTAGCCCGGCACAGGATCTTGTTTCTAAAAAATGTGGTTACAAATACAACAATTATTTTGACATAGGTGGAGCCATAGGCCAACAGCAAGGTACCGGAATTTTATCTTGGGTACATCTGCATGGTATTGGACATAAAAAACAACGACTTAAAATTGGCTATGGTATCCGTTTTACCTCTTATATAGGAGAGAACAAATGGTACACTACCGCTCCGGCAAAATACACCAGTACCCGTCAGGACCCCCTCACTATATTTTCTGACAATGTAAATCAAAACATCGACACCATTGCTATAGTAACTCCGCAAGTGAATTTCATCAACCTGTCTCTTCATTTCGAATACAACATCTGGAAAAACATAGACCTCGGTTTTAACATTGATGCCGCAGGATTTAGTTGGGGTAGCAAACAAAAAGTCACTGTCATTTCCAGTTCCTTTGATCCCAATCAGACACCAGTCACTTATGCCAGACCCACCGCTTTCAATCTTTTGTTGACAAGTGACAACGATATCGGTTCACTCAATTCAGAATTCTTTTTGCGCTATTGGACCTCACCTCGATTTGGAATCAGAGTAGGTTATAGCTTTCTTTTCACAGAATATAAAACGGACAACAAACTTTCCTTCAACAATGGGGCCATTCAAAACGATCGCTACCGTTTGAAAAGCTCTTTGTTCATGCTGGCTTTCACATTTAAACCTTTTAATGAATAACGAGTGTTGGTTCTCTCTCCCTCGCTGGTTCAAGCGAGACAATTGCATTTGTCTGACCTAGTTTATTTCTGCACAAAAATCTGTTGGGCTTTATTGGCAGCAGCCGTTTGTACGTTGACAATGTAAATACCATCTGCAGTAGGTAGGTTGAAGTCTATTCTACCTGTATTGATGCTTGTATTTTCCATGGAGTATACTTTTTTACCTACTGCATCGAATACAGTGATATTGGCATTTCCATCGTTTTGATTAGGGAAAAGAATAAAGACATTTTGTTGGTAAGCACTGATTTCTATGTCTCCAGCACCGGCTGTTGGTGAAGCATTTCCTGTGACAGCGCTTTGCTTCTGGTTATAGTGAATAAAGAACCGTCCCTGGTAATCTCCTTTAGACAAGGTAGCAGTATAGGTTGGGTTCAGACTAAGGTCTTGTGTGATGCCCAATAATCTGTCTTCCAAAATAACAGAAGCAGTAGAAGAGAATGCCGAAAGATCTGCCGTGAAGCTATATGCCCCGTCCAACGCTGCAATCAAGTGGAGCGGAATC
>DATHPB010000219.1:0-3202 GCA_035484295.1 Cytophagaceae bacterium | reverse complement strand
GGAAGCCTCGCGTGTGTTGATCACTGCACATGATGCCTTCGGTTATTTTGGAAGAGCCTATCACATCGATGTATTGGGTCTGCAAGGCATTTCAACTGTTTCCGATTTTGGTTTAAAAGACATTTCAGAACTGGTAGATCAGATTTCCCGTCGCAAGGTAAAAGCTGTGTTCATAGAAACTTCTGTCTCTCCCAAAGCCATAGAAGCTGTGGTGGAAGGTTGTAAAGCTCGAGGCCACGACATTCGAATCGGTGGTTCTTTGTACTCTGATGCCATGGGTAAGGAAGGTACAACAGAAGGTACTTACATTGGCATGGTAAAAGCCAACGTCAATAAAATAGTTCACGCATTGAAATAAGCTATGATCAAACAAGTCGAACAACCGCTCATTGAAATCCATGACCTGACCGTAACATACCACCGCAAACCGGTGTTATGGGGAGTTGATTTTACTTTACCCCAAGGCATTATTGCCGGTATTATGGGTCCTAATGGTGCCGGTAAATCTACTCTGATCAAAGCCATGATGGGACTTGTTCCTGCGGGCAGTGGTTATGTAAAGTTATTTGGCGAGGAATTGAATCAGGTCAGAAGCAAAGTCAGTTATGTACCGCAAAAAGAGTCGGTAGATTGGGATTTTCCGGCTTCCGCACTGGACGTGGTGTTAATGGGGCGTTATGGAAAACTAAAATGGTTTCAGAGACCAAGAAAAGCCGACCGTGATGCGGCTATGGAATGTTTGAAAAAAGTCGGCATGGAAGCCTTTGCCAACCGGCAGATCTCTCAACTCTCCGGAGGGCAGCAACAACGGGTGTTCATTGCACGTTCATTGGCACAAGATGCCGACCTGTACTTGATGGATGAACCTTTTGCGGGAGTGGACATCGCTACCGAAACAGCCATTGTTGACTTATTAAAAGAAATGACCAGCCAGGGAAAAACAGTAGTCGTAGTGCATCACGACTTGCAATCTGCAGAAAATTATTTCGATTGGCTTGTTCTCCTGAACCTTCGACTAGTGGCCAGTGCACCGATCAAAGAAGCCATGACCAAAGAACTGTTGCAAGAAACCTACGGTGGAAAGCTTAATATCTTGACGACCGTTACCGATTTAATGAACAAGCAGGATTTTCCGGTAAGGGAAAAATAATGATCAACTTTACTACGGCATAACTAAATAATCATGTCTGATTATCAACTCCTATACAATCCCAATGTTCTCTACGTCATTCTCGGTTGTCTGCTCATGTCTGTGAGTGCGTCTACTGTAGGCACGTTTACGTTCTTGCGGAAGAAGTCATTGATTGGAGATGCGGTAGCCCATGCGATCTTACCGGGCATTTGCCTGGCATTTCTATTGAATGGCACCAAGAATCCTTTGTACCTTATTCCGGGAGCATTCCTGACCGGATGGTTATCTATATTGATTGTTGACTTCATCACTCACCACAGCAAGATCAAGCAGGATGCGGCAATCAGTATTGTATTGTCTGTATTTTTCGGAACAGGAATCTGGTTATTGACTGTCATACAACACAGCGGCATGGATAACCAATCAGGATTGGATGCCTTTTTATTTGGTAAAGCGGCAGCACTTACTTCTTTTGACGTATGGGTCTTTGGCTTGGTAGCCTTGCTGCTCATTGTTGCAATCTGGGCCTTCTACAAAGAATTTCAATTATTGAGTTTCGACAAAGACTTCGCCCAAAGCATCGGTTATAAAATACAATTACTGGAATTGTTGCTGAGCGGATTGACCGTACTTGCTATCGTAACAGGCATACAAGCTGTAGGTGTGGTATTGATGGCATCCTTACTCATTGCACCTGCTGCCACGGCTCGCTTTTGGTCAGACAAGTTACACGTGATGATTTTCATTGCAATTTTGATCAGTTCAGTATCAGCAATTGTCGGCGCGTCTGTATCTTATGTGGCTCCGCAAATGCCTACGGGACCCTGGATTGTCATGGTCTTGTCTTTTTCTGCTATTCTTACGTTTGTCTTTGCTCCTCAAAAAGGAATTGTCATCAAATGGATCAAGCAACGTCATAACCAAAAATTAATGTTGAAAGAAAACATCTTGAAAACTTTTTACTACCTGACACAAACTTCCGTCGATCACGAGAAGACCTACTTTACGTTGGCCGACATCGAAAAGCAACGTTCGTTGCGCAAGTCTGAGTTGAATTATGGTATAGAAGCCCTGATCGATGAGGGTTACATTGAAATCGAACACGAACAGTATTACCGTTTGACAAAAGAGGGATTGCAACAAGGAAAACGTGTCGCACACCTTCACAGGCTATGGGAACTGTATCTCACAGAATATTTACGCATAGCACCAGATCACGTGCACGATGATGCGGAAACTATAGAACACGTGCTCACACCAGAGTTACAGGATCGACTGGAAATCATATTGGGTAATCCGGAGATTAAACCGGAAGTAAAGTAAGAAGGAATAATAAATCATTCAATTACACATACAAAGAAAAAATGGACGCTTTCTGGATCATATTGACAGGAATTCTTGTTGTCGCTTCATCCTCTATTCTGGGTTGTTTTTTGGTACTAAGAAAAATGACGATGGTCGGAGATGCCATATCCCATGCGGTATTGCCAGGTATTGTGATGGCTTATTTAATTTCTGGAGAACGCAACTCCTTGTTCATGGTACTTGGTGCAGCATTGATCGGATTACTGACGACTTTTCTCATAGAATTCTTTCACAAAAAAGGTAATGTACAGGAAGATGCTTCTATAGGAATTACCTTTACTTCTTTTTTCGCCTTGGGTGTCATACTCATTTCATACTTTGCAGAAAATGTAGATCTCGATCAGGATTGCGTATTGTATGGGGAAATCGCTTATGTCTCTCTCGACCCCCTATTGATCGGCAACATAGAATATGGACCGAAAGCAGTATGGCTCCTGTCGTTTGTTTTTCTTCTGGTATTAGCGGTGATTGTACCTGGATATCGTAGTTTATCCTTAACAACCTTTGATCCTAACTATGCACAAGCAATAGGAATCTCTGTCACCGTATGGCATTATGTCTTGATGTCTTTAGTCTCCTTAACCACAGTGGCTTCCTTTGAATCAGTTGGTGCGATCCTGGTAGTGGCCTTTCTAACAGTGCCTGCTTCTACTGCATATTTATTGACAGAAAAATTAAAAAACATGATATTATTGAGTATCTTAT
>DATHPB010000218.1:0-8865 GCA_035484295.1 Cytophagaceae bacterium | reverse complement strand
AAAAAGTTTTTAATAGGTATCCAAAGTATTAATCCAAAACTGATGGCAACGATGAGCAAAACAATTAAAACCAGAAGTATTGTACCGATGCCTAGACCTGGTCCGATATATAATAATAATGAGCTTAACATCGTATCAATTTATTTTTTGTAGGGTAGCTTTTCGTAAATTCTTATCCAGTTTGGATGATATGCATAGTGTTCAAGAGGTGCATGCAACATTTTTCTCATGACGACACCTGAGTCATTAATAATGAATATCTTTCCTTGATTTTGTGATTCAATAAAAGTATCACCATTTTCTAATATTTTATGTATCCCTTGAGTTTCTGTCCAAATATGTTCTTGTTTCAAATAAGGGGCATACATTTTTTTAAAACTTGAATCTTGAAAATCGTAGGTTACGATTTCAGATGAGGCTAATGTATCTACCTTGATGCAATAGCTGCTTACACTATCTCTTTCAAAATGGATGAAATTATTATTGAAAATTGAAATTTCAGTGTCCGAAATGATGTCGACATCGTGTTGATTAATAAATTCACCAAAGATAAGTCGTATAATTTTATTGGTAGATGGTCTGTACAATATAATTAGCGAACGATGCCTTAAACTTAGAAACAAATCACCTTTTTTCCAGTATTTACCGTCTTTAAGTACAGGTTGGATATCGTTGAGGTGTATTGGATTATGAGCATTTTTATCCGGGTCACTGAATCCATATACAAAATTGCTGTAGTGATTGTCAGTTAGTAATTCTGCGACACCTTTACGAAAAAGAACTTTGCCCGTATTCTTATCTACTTTTGTAATGTATTCTTCTTTGTAACGATAAGTGGTTCCGTTGATGTTTCGGATGGCTTTCACGGGCATTTGTCCCTTGTGGTTTAAGTCAGATGTACAGGCCCAGATGTTACTATCGGCATCGAGGTTCAGCGAATGATGATAAATGAATTGATGATTGATCCAAATTGGTTGGGAATGAGCATCAAGCCGCATCAGGTTAGCGGCCTCATCTGTACTTACGATGATAGACCTGTCAGGAAATACGATGCAGTTGCGCGGCATTGCATTAGGGAAATTATAATCGGTAGTTGTAAAATCCAGGCCTTGCTTCGCCAATGTCCACTTGTATTCTAAAGAATCATTTTTCAGGTTAAACAGCTTGATATCCCATGCATTGGTGTGCATATTCCAAAAAGAATTCAAGGCAAATAAGTCATAGTTCAAATGATTTGTTTCATGAAAAGAGGAATCCAGTTCTATATAAGTAGGAGGAATTCCTGATAGCTCATTCGATGTCAATACCTCTTTGACTAATCTGGGGTAATTCGCGAAGTTGGTGAGGTGATGGGCTACAAAACCGGATTCCTTTCCCTCTATTGCGGCGTTATAAATCAGGTAACTGTAATAGGATAACAAGAAGAGAAAAAGCACAAGAATGCTTAGTCCTCGGATTATATGTTTGATGGGTAGTTTCATCTCGTTACTTCAAATATAACAAAGTATTTGCAATAAATTTATACCGTTAGGGGTCCGTTTTTTAGTAAGACAGTCATGGCAATAAAACAGCAGAGAGATGTGGTGCAATAGAAATCCTGAAATTACATTAAACCATTTGGAAAGTCCTGTAAATACGGGGGTAGCGAGAGTATAAGGGCAGTTTGATTTTATATAAAAAAGGAGTCTTGGCAGGGTCTTTTTTCGGGAATGATTTGGTATTGAATATTTTTGTCTATACTTTTAAACAGTTCATTTTTTTTTACTCAGGATTCATTGGGTTTTTCTTAACAGATAGGCTATGGATATACGATTTCTCGTCATTTATCTTCTTTATTCAAGTTCATGATCGTTAATTGATTTTCTAACAAGGGGAAAAGCGCTTTTGTCCTTATTAATTCGATGAAACCGCTTTATCCATCAAACTGTTCGGTCGGACTTCCGTATAGACAGATTCTGGCGGGCAATTACCCCAAGAAATTGATTATTTAAGTAAAATGACCTGGTAAATGGTTACTCAAAAAATCTTCCGATATGTGGAACATTAGGCGTATTGCTGCCAAAATTACTCATGCGGGTGTAAATGATGCCATTGAGTTCGAAAAACAATATCGACTCAAGTCCATGAATTTATTATGTATAATAGGCATTCTTATTATATCTCCTTACTATGTGATTTTTTCTTTGACGGGATTATGGTATCCTGTATTGATTGTCTTCCTGTTTCATTTATCATTCTTAACGGTGATCTTTTTGAATTACCTGACTTATTATAATGCGGGTAATTATCTTTTAATTTTTGGTACCAATATGGGCATCTTAGGGATGTCATACTGTATAGGTTTTGATTCCGGATTTCATTTGTATTTTTTAACCGGTCCTTTATTTATTTTTTGGATTTTTGACCTGGATCAAAAAAGATACATTGCTTATGCGATAGGATTAGAAATCTTTTTTGTTGTATTGGTCTTTTTAGTGAAGTACTATTTTAAGCCACTTTATTCATGGAGTGATGTTGCAAGTTTAGACATCTATTATTTAAATATGAGTTTCAACTTATTTTTAATTTTTCTTTTATTCTATAACTACACAAAATATTATCAACTCCTTACAGACAGCCTTGTTCAGAAGCAACGCAATCTGGAAGAAGAGGTGATTAAACGAATACAATCAGAAGAATACACCAACAAATTATTTAAAGACTTATCCATTAGTTATAAAAACTTGGAGCAGTTTAGTTACATTGTGTCTCACAATGTAAGAGCGCCATTGTCCAATATAAAGGGCTTTCTAAGCCTGTATGAGGCCAATCTACAGGCTGTGGAGAACGATACTGTCATAGAAAGCGTTCGGGAATCGGCAGAACGTTTGGATGAAATTCTTATGGATTTAAATGTTCTTTTAAGTGCGAAAAACTTGCTCTTGGAAAATAAGAGAGAGGTGAATCTTTCTGCTGCCATTCAAAATGTAGGGGTGTCGTTGGCAGCTGAAATTCAAAGCTCGGGAGCAACCATCAAAGAAGAATTTGAAAGAGATTTGAATTTGGTTACGATAAAGACGATATTGCATAGTATTTTATTTAATTTGTTTCAAAATTCAATACGCCATAGTAAACCGGATTCGCGTCCAGAAATTATCGTTCGAGCGAAGAAGACTGAAGAATATACTGAGCTTACAATTAGTGACAATGGCATAGGTATGGATCTGGAAAAATACAACGATAGAGTTTTTATGTTGTATAATACTTTTGGTGATAATAAAGAAGGGAGAGGTATTGGATTGTTTCTGGTAAAGTCCAATGTTGAGATGTTGGGCGGCCGTATTGCTGTAGAAAGTGCAATTAATGTAGGGACGACATTTATAATTCAATTTAAAAATTAATAATGCTATGAGTACATCTGATAAGCCAATGGTGTTTTTTATTGATGATGATCCTTTGTCTAATAAGTTTAATACTATGCTTATTCGTAAGATCCACCCTGATGTAGAGATCAAGACATTTACGAAAGCGGAAGATGCATTAGCTGATCTGAAGAATGAAAAAAATCAAAAACCGGAAGTGATATTCTTAGATTTGAACATGCCCGTTATGAACGGTTGGGATTTTATGGCAGAGTTTAAAAAAATCGGTTTAGACATTGAGGTTGTTGTTCTTACTTCTTCCAACGATTCGTCGGATAAGGAAAAAGCTGAAAAAAATAATCAGATCAAAGATTACGTGGTAAAACCATTGACAAAGAATGCATTTACTGGTGTGGTGAAAAAGTTTTTCAGAAGTAAAGACGAAGAATAGTAAAGTAGCAAGTGGTCAGTAGACAGCGATAAAAAATAAAAGCAAGGTTTTAACCTTGCTTTTATTTTTGGATGAGATTCTCAATCAATGTTTTTGCGAGAGTTGATCGCTCTATTTTTTCTCTTTCACCCATGTTCTAAACCATGCAGCTAATTTTTCTTGTTGGTTGGGAGTTAATGCGGCATGTTGATGTGTCCAGGTATAAGGTGTCAAAGGCATCTCTCCTTCTTTGACTTCATCGATACACTCTTCTAGTTTATGCTGTTGTTTTTTTTCTGAATAATCAGACCAGGTGGAGAAATTCAAATGTTTACGCCCATCGTTGATGTGATTTTTCAAAAACCAGGAAGCTGGAGCAACATTGCTGTACCATGGATAAGTCGTTTCATGTGAGTGACAATCGTAGCAAGATGTAACGAGCATTGCACGGATTTCTTCTGAAGGATGAGTGAGTGTGATGAAGTCTTTGCTCTTATCAACCGGTGGGTTTGTTTTGTCAATGCGTATAACTTGTATAGCAACGAGTAAAAGAATGATGCCGATGATTATTTTTTTTGTCATGTAAAGTGGATTAAAGGTTATTCTCCGAACAGATTAGATGATAAATAACGGTCGCCACGGTCGCATACAATGCTTACAATGACGCCTTCTTTTAATTCTTCCGCCAATTTAATGGCGGTAAACATTGCTCCTCCGCTACTCATGCCCGCGAATATGGCTTCTTTCTTTGCCAGCAAGCGAGTCATCGCTATAGCGTCGTGTTCACTTACATCCAGTGTACGATCTACACGATGGGCTTCAAATATCTTGGGCAGGTATTCCTTCGGCCATCTGCGTATGCCTGGTATGCGTGCTGTCTCGTCGGGTTGTACACCCACGATCTGTATGTTGGGATTTTTTTCTTTCAGGAAACGGGAGACACCCATGATGGTACCTGTTGTTCCCATGGAAGAAACAAAGTGTGTGATTTTACCCTCAGTGTCTTTCCAAATCTCCGGGCCAGTAGAAGTGTAGTGACCTTTCCAATTGTCGGGATTGCCGAACTGATTCAGCATGATGTAGCCGCCTTCTTTTACCTTGTTTTCGGCGTAATCCCTTGCTCCTTCCATAGAGATCGCTGCAGGGGTAAGAATGACCTTGGCTCCGAACGCTTCCATTGTCAACACACGTTCTTTGGTTGAATTATCGGGCATGACCAGTTCTATCTCTAACTCAAACAAGCGAGCAATCATGGCCAGTGCGATTCCGGTATTGCCACTGGTAGCTTCGATGAGCTTATCGCCTGGTTTGATCTGACCACGTTCCAACGCTCCTTTGATGAGTGAAAGAGCGGCTCTGTCCTTGACACTGCCTCCTGGATTGTGCCCTTCCAGCTTGGCGTATATTTTTACTGCCGGATTGGGATTGAGATGTTTGATTTCCACCAGGGGGGTATTGCCTATAAAATCTAGTAGTCCTGCCATCTTATTTCTTCGTACTCACTTCAGGTTGAGTTCTGTTATATACTTTTGAATAGGGGGCTATGCTTTCAATGACCCATACGTTACCCCCGATGATGCTGTGATGTCCTACAATGGTCTCTCCTCCTAATATGGTAGCACCGGAATACACGATGACATCGTCTTCAATGGTAGGATGGCGTTTGGTGGAAGCCATGTCTTTAGAAACACTGAGTGCTCCTAAAGTGACACATTGGTAGATCTTTACATTTTTACCGATGCTTGCTGTTTCGCCAATCACCACTCCCGTACCGTGGTCTATGAAGAAGCTTGAACCGATTTTTGCTCCTGGGTGAATGTCGATGCCCGTTTTAGAATGTGCATACTCAGAAAGAATTCTTGGAAGCAAAGGAACGTTGAGCTCGTATAATGCGTGCGCCATACGGTGAAAGGCAACGGCGTAAAATCCCGGATAAGCTCTGATGACTTCGTATTCACTTCTTGCTGCCGGATCACCTTCCAATGTGGCTTTAATATCTTCGCACAACAATTCGTAGATAAGAGGAAGCTTGGCCATAAAGGCTGCTGCAATTTCACCCGGATCTTTATCTAATTGCTTGTGCATCACGTTTAGAAGTTCCTTAAACTCTGAGTTATAGATATCGAGTCGGTCTTTGATGATAGTCGACGAGCGGTATTTTTTAGGAGATTGCTCAGGAAACAACATCAATAAAATACGAGTAAACAGTTTACATACACTGGAAGTAGAGGGTGCTGTATCTGTTTTTTGATGCCTTTCAAATAGGGTCTGTGCAAATTTGGTATTGCTCATGTAAACTGAATTATTCGTTGCGACTATGTGTTCTGTTTTCGATCAACCAGAATACGCCTGGAAAGATTCGAAAATACATTCTTTTAAGCAAAAATAATATAGTTGTAAGTGATAAGTGTTAAGTTGTGAGCGATAATTATGAAGGATAAAGACCGGATCTATTCGGATCCTCTTATTGCTTTCTAGTTACCGTGTACGATCTATTTCATTCATGAAAAAATCATTGTATAAAATTCCATTAGAACAGACCAGAGTTTTCTCTTCCTTGTTGTCTGATTACCTTTCACCGGATCATCCTATAGCTTCTTTTGCCCATTATGCGACATCTGCAGAGGGACTGCAAAAATGCATGAACCAATGCACTTTTCCCATGGAGAGACGAACGGTATTGAAAGATGTTTTAAGGGAACAGTACCACGATCAACAAGTATCTGATCAGGTGAGGACGCATATTGAAAGCATTACTTCTGCCCATACTTTTTTTGTAACGACCGGTCAACAGATTCACGTGTTGGGAGGCCCGTTGTATGTGCTCTATAAGATTGCTTCCACCATTCGATTGGCAGAAGCCTGTAAGCGTATGATGCCTGACAAACATTTTATACCTCTTTTCTGGATGGCTTCGGAGGATCATGATTTAGAGGAAATTGATCACTTGAACATTTTTGGCAAGCGGTATCAGTTTGAATTAAAAGGGAAAGGTCCTGCAGGACGTATTTCTACAGAAGGTTTGGAAGAATGGATGGAAACGTTACCGGATATTCCTGAAGTATTTAAAACGGCATATAAGAAGTATAACAATCTTTCTGATGCTACGCGTTACTGGCTCAATGATTTATTCGGTAATCATGGTTTGGTGGTGTTGGACGCGGATCATCCAAAACTGAAGCAAGAATTTATACCAGTTATAGAAAAAGAATTGTTTGAAGGGATTTCTGTTGGCGCTGTTCGTGAACAGACCGTCGCGTTAGAAGAGCAAGGATACAAAAGTCAAATATTCCCGAGAGAGATCAACTTATTTTATATTTCTCCAGAAGGAAGAAACCGCATCACTTACGAAGATGGGATGTATACGGTTTTAAATACTTCTTTTCGATTCAACCAAGAAAGTCTTACCGCTGCATTGCAAGCGCATCCCGAATCGTTTAGTCCTAATGTTGTACTGCGTCCGGTGTATCAGGAATATATACTGCCTAATATCGCATACATTGGCGGTCCTGCTGAAGTGGCCTATTGGATGCAATTGGGAAAAGTATTCGAGGCCTTGGATCTGCAGATGCCTGTTGTGTTGCCTCGTAATTTTGCCATGGTGGTAAGCAAACCACTCTTTGGCAAATTGCAAAAGTTAAGCTTGCACCCGGAAGATGTCTTCCTACCGGAAGGAGAATTGAAACAGCATTTTCTGTCGGTTAAAAACCAAGTCATTCCAGACTGGGAAGACACGGCTGTAAAACTTGATGACCTCTGGAGCTCTGTCGAGGAGAAGACTTTGCCGGCAGATGGGAGCTTGAAAGATTGGTTGGCAGCGGAAAAACACAAAGTACAAAAGCAATTGGAAAGTATTGAGAAGAGGGTAGTGAAAACCTATGAACAGAAACTGGATCAGGAGATGAAACAATTGGCTGCAATAAAGGAAAAATTATTGCCGGGTGGAAGTTTGCAGGAACGTTCTGATTCTTTCCTGTCTTTTATCATCAATGATCCGGCATTTATAGGTGATATCATTTCTTTAGTTGATCCATTGGATTTCCGGTTCAATATTGTAGTATATGAAGACTAAGAAAGAATGGCGATCATACTACCAGAACTTGCGTCATGCCTTGACAGGAATGGAGCGAGAACACCAGAGTTCACGTATTGCCGATCATTACCTCCAGTTGTTTCAGAAGGAAAGACCTCAAGTGGTGCACCTTTTTTTACCGATGTCATCCAAAGCGGAAGTCAATACCTTTTTTATTTTAAAACGGCTTAACGAAGAATACCCCAAAGTCAAAACGGTGACTTCCGTTGTGGCAGAAGATCAGCACACATTATTGACTGTGGAAGTTAGAATAGATACGCCTTTATCGACGAATCACTGGGGAATTTCAGAACCTGAATCTCGTGTTCTTTTTCCCGAGGTGGACATTGAAGAAGTATTGACTCCTCTGTTGGCCATGGACGAAAGAGGTTACAGGCTGGGTTATGGAAAGGGATTTTACGATCGCTTTTTTTCTGTGTGTTCGGATTCTGTCAAGCGAACGGGCCTTAATTATTTCCCTGTTGCAGAAGCAGAGCTTCCGACTGACGAATGGGACGTGACATTACATCGACTGGTGAGTGTGGAAGGAGTTTTCGTGGTTGATGGTCAGTGACCGGTTTTCAGAAGGGAAAATACCTTATGCATGAACAAATAAAAAAGCCGGTTTAATTAACCGGCTTTTTTGCTGAGGACTGTTTCCTTTTTATTCACTGATCTTTTCGGCTTCGCCAAAGAGTCCCAGAGACTTCATGTAGATCTCATCGGTTTCATTGTAAATGTGGTAGAAGCCTTTCGCACCCCAGATGCTGCGGGCGATGTAAGCTTTCACATTATTCCTGATGTAATCTTTTGAGATCTCGTATTCTTTTTCGTTGTGTTTTACACCTGATTTGGTTGCCAGTGCCCGTACTTCTGCCATCATTGCCTCTGTGACCTGGAAATTTTTATAATAATCGGCAAATTCCATTTTAGACAACTTGGCCTTGTTGTTGGAATAATAATTCAAAGTGTATTCACGGATAACATTTTGGTTGAACAAATCAGCCAGGTACCTTGTGTAA
>DATHPB010000217.1:0-6815 GCA_035484295.1 Cytophagaceae bacterium | reverse complement strand
GGATTCCTTAAATAACATGACAGTCAACAATACTGCAGGAGTAACGATAAACTCAGCTACCTATGTTAAAAAATATTTAACATTGACCGCAGGCACAGTGACTACAGGAGGAAACTTAACCGTCGATTTATATTTTGGTGCAATTCTTGGTACAGGCACGGGTTCTGTTTCTGGAAACATAACGGTTGTTCGAACGATTTGGAATTATAATTGGCACTACATCTCATCTCCATTGAGTGGCAGAACAGTTGCTGATTGGAATGCCATTATACCTATTAAATTTGGGGTAAATGCTAACTTGTATACTTATGATGAAACCAATCCTAGTACTAATAAGGCGATAGGCTGGACTGCTGTTGCAGGTATGGGAACAGTTATAACAAGTATGAAGGGATATTCTTTATACTTTCCCCGCTGGATTTATAAAACTAATTTTTCTATGACAGGGGCATATACCCATAGTCAAACTTATTCCAATGCGGGATTAACCAATACATCTTCTGGTGTTTCTACGTCTGATGGTTGGAATTTGGTGGGTAATCCATATCCTTCAGAAATTGATTGGGACGCAGTATCCGGTTGGACAAAAACAGGTTTGGACAACGCGATCTATTTCTGGGATCAAGCGAATAATCGCTACGCCTCTTATGTTTCAAGTGTTGGTTCAAATGGAGGTACTCGTTATATCCCTTGTATGCAAGGCTTTTATGTAAGAGTGACTAATCCGGGTACAGGAACTCTAGCTATGACTAATAGTGTGCGTTCATCAGTAATCAATAGAGACAATTGGAGAATTTCTTCACAAGATCTTCTCATCAGATTAAACGCTATTACAGGGGCTTATAGTGATGAAACAGTGATCCGTTTGACTGATCTTGCTACAGATAACTTCGATTCACAATTGGATGCGTATAAATTACCAAGTAGTGGCAGTACTCCTAATCTCAGTACAAGCTTAGCCAATGCAGACTATAGTATAAACAGCATCTCCAGCAATACGATTGAAAAGACAATACCTGTAAAATTGATTGCAGGACTAACAGGTACCTATACGATTACTGCCGACATAACAGGATTGAACAACACAGATTCTATAATATTAGAAGATAAGTTGTTGGGGATAAGTCAGGATCTTATATCCAAGCCTAGTTATTCTGTAGGACTTACTTCAGGAGATACAACAAGCAGGTTCTACTTGCATTATAAAAGTAGTGCGTCGATTATTACAGATAACACGAATGCCCTTGGAAATTCTGAGTTAGATATTACAGCTTATCAGCAAAAGGTTTCGATTACTTTTCCTGATCAAAATTCTGGGACATCCAATATTTACGTATATGATATGATTGGTAACAAAGTATATGTACTTGAAAATGCGGATACTTCATCAGGTAAAGTGGAATTCAATTTACCCAATGTAAGTTCAGCGGTTTATATTGTCAAAGTACAATCGAATGCCCTCAATAAAACGCAACAGGTATACTTATCTAAGTAATCAACGTATAGATTATACCTTATTTAAATATTTCAATATGTAAAAGGTCCTGCTTTAGCAGGACCTTTTACATATTTTTTATAATGAAAGTTTTATTTCCATTGTTTGTACAAGTTAATCAAGTTGTTGGTAGACGAGTCATGTGTGTTGACGGCTCCATCGCTTTGCAGCTCTCCTAATATTTTCTTGGCCAGTTGCTTGCCAAGCTCTACACCCCACTGATCGAAGGCGTTGATGCCCCATACTACGCTTTGTACATAAATCTTTTGTTCATACATCGCAATGAGTCCGCCTAATGCATGCGGAGTTATTTTTTTCAGGAGAATGGAATTCGTAGGTCTGTTTCCTGTAAACACTTTGTGAGGGATCAATTCAGCAACTGCTTCTTTACTCAATCCATCTTTCTCCAATTCGGCTTTTACTTCCTCTGCGGTCTTGCCTGTCATGAGGGCTTCTGTTTGTGCAAAGTAGTTGGCCAACAGTTTAGGATGATGATCGGACAAAGGATTGTGAGATTGTGCCGGTGCGATGAAATCACAAGGGATTAATTTGGTACCTTGATGGATCAACTGATAAAATGCGTGCTGGCCGTTGGTCCCTGGTTCACCCCAGATGATAGGACCTGTAGAGTAATTGACTCTCGTTCCGTCTTTCTCAACACCTTTACCATTACTTTCCATGTCACCTTGTTGGAAGTAGGCGGCGAATCGATGCATGTATTGGTCGTAAGGAAGAATGGCATGCGACTCTGCTCCGTAGAAATTGTTGTACCATACACCAAGCATTGCTAGGATCACAGGAATGTTTTTGTCCCATGCAGTGTTTTTGAAATGCATGTCCATGTCGTGTGCTCCGCTCAACAGTTCTTCAAATCGATCAAAGCCGATGTACAGAGCAATGGACAAACCTATGGCCGACCACAAGGAGTAACGACCACCTACCCAGTCCCAAAACTCAAACATGTTGTCGGTATCGATACCAAAAGCCGCTACGTCTTTGGCGTTGGTTGACAAAGCCACGAAGTGCTTGGCAATGGCGGAAGCATCCGCACCTGATTTGCTCAGGAACCAGGCTTTTGCAGAATGGGCGTTGGTAATGGTTTCCTGTGTGGTAAATGTTTTTGAAGCAACGATGAATAATGTTGTTTCAGGATTTAAATGTTTGGTTGCTTCTGCAATGTGTGTACCGTCTACGTTCGAAACAAAATGCATTTTTAACCTGTCGTGACCGTAAGGTTTCAACGCTTCTGTTACCATGTAAGGTCCGAGGTCAGATCCTCCGATACCGATGTTGACCACATCGGTAATCGCCTTGCCGGAAAATCCTTTCCATTCCCCTTTGCGCACCTTTTCTGTAAACGTTTTCATTTTTGCCAGCACCTGGTTAATTTCAGGCATCACGTCTTTCCCGTCAGACAGGATAGGAGTGTTGGAACGGTTGCGCAGTGCGACATGCAGCACGGAACGTTTTTCGGTATTGTTGATTTTTTCTCCTGCAAACATAGCATCGATGGAGCCTCTTAAGTTGACTTCATCTGCCAGTTGTGAAAATAATTTTAAAGTCGTTTCATCTATTCTGTTTTTAGAAAAATCCACGTACATGTCTTTCCATTGCAAGGAAAATACTTGTGCTCTATGGGAGTTTTTTTTGAAGCTGTCTCTTAAGTGATGATCTTTTGTTTCTTGGTAATGTTTTTCAAGCGCTTTCCAAGCAGGTAAGTTTAATAGATTTCTCATAGGTATGGAATTGATTTTTATTTTTAAAATTTAACAAATGATGAGCGGATAAAATACCAATGTTGGCTTGTCACTCACCGGAAATTATTTTGCTCCTGGTTTGGTGACTTTTTTACGTTGCAGGCGTTTTTTTATCGGATCTTCTTCTACTGCACCGGCCTCTACTTTTTTACCATCGAGTATTGTCAGGTGGCCGTGTTCATCCCATTCTTTCATTACGACGGGTTCTTTCTGCTCGTCATAACCACTTTCCCCGTATTCTATTTCGCGTTGCCTTTTTTCTGTGTTGTCAAAGTACTCTATCCACTTGCCAATACGACGACCGTTTTCAAACTGCCCGGACATCTTAACGTATCCTTTCTCTGAGAATAAATAATAATCTCCTTCTTTCACCCCGTAGGCGTAAGGAATTACTTCTCTTGGTCGTTTACGTTCGTTGTCGAAGTAATCGATCTTGGCTTCTTTCGGCCATCCATGAAAATATTTTGTTTTGCCGATGAGGATATTTTTTTTGTCGTATTTTTCCCAGCGCGCATTTTTGGTTCCGATGTAAAATACACCTTCCTCAATCACTTCTCCATTGTACAGCCTTTTGTAAGGGCCGTGAAGAATGCGGTAATCTTTCTTTTTTTCTTCTTCAATTTTACGCACCTTTTTTATTTTGCCTGTGCTGAAATCCCACACATAAATTTCAGGAACAAAAGCGTTGGGTTCGCGGTATTTTTTGAGTGTAAAAAACAACTCTACCGTTACACGTTCACCGTCTCCTGTCCGTGTGAAGCCTCGTTTAGTTTTGATACCGTAAAATGTTTTTTTCTTTCCTTTCTTTTTTTTGTTTTTTCCTTTTTTGCGAAGATATGCATTGACAGTATCCGCTCCCATATTGATTTCGGGCACTGTGTCCGTTTCTATCACATAGAAAAGATTTTTCTTCTTTTCCAGAGGAGGCTTTTCCTGGGCAAACAAGACACTGCCGGAAAAAAGATACAGAAGGAAGAATACAAAGAGGTATTTCAACAGCATAGCTTATTCAAAACGCTGGTAATATAGAGAAAATTATCCTTCTCTTTCATATAAAAAGGCTCGTTCTTTCGGGGAAGAACGAGCCTAGTGGTGGATTTTGATTGTGTCTAATTTTGATTTAATAAAGAGATGCTGCGTTCGATGAATTTAGTCAGCGATTCTCCTTTCAAGAGACCTTGAGAGAGTAAAGCAATGTCGAGGGTTTGACCGGCCAACACTTGTTGTTCTTGTTCTGATAGCTTCAATAATTTTTGCAGCAAAGGGTGATTTTCATTGATAATCGCAACAAATTCTTCTTTCATGAAATTGCCAAACATGCCTCCTCCACCTGTTGCCGACATGTCTTTCATTCGACGCATGAATTCAGGAACGGTAATGGTTACAGGCATTTCATCTACCGGAAGAACTTCTGTTGCCACTCTCAATCCTTTTCCTTCAGAGGCTTTGGTAAAGATAGCCGTTACTTTTTCCTTATCCTCTGTGCTCAATACACTTTCCCTTACTTCGTCTTTCTCAATTAGTTTTTCAATGCTGTCGGAGTCTACGCGTTTCATGCTTGTTTTCTCCAGCTTGCTTTCCAATTGATTGATAAAATGTGAGTCGATCGCTGAATCCAATACCAATACGTCGTAACCTCGCTTGCGTGCAGACTGTATGTACGAATCTTGTTCGGAAGCATTGCTGGTGTATAAGAACACGGTGCTGCCATTCTTATCCGTTTGTGTTGCGCTTACTTTATTACGGTAATTTTCTATGGTAGCGTATTCTCCGTTTGTGCTTTTTAGCAAACAAAAGTTTTTTGCCTTGTCATAAAACTTCTCGTCGCTGATCATTCCGTATTTTACAAATAAACTGATGTCGTCCCATTTCTCCTGAAACGATTCAGGATTCTGATTGTAAATTTCCTGAAGTTTGTCGGCTACTTTTTTGGTAATGTGACTATTGATTTTTTTTACATTACCGTCGGCTTGTAAAAAGCTTCTGGATACGTTAAGTGGAATGTCCGGTGAATCCAATACCCCGTGAAGAAGCATCAGAAATTCTGGTACTACATCCTTTACTTCGTCGGTGATGAATACCTGACGGCTGTACAACTGAATCTTGTTGCGTTGAAATTCAAAATCCTTTTTCAATTTTGGAAAATACAACACGCCTGTCAAGTTAAAAGGATAATCCACGTTCAGGTGGATCCAGAACAGGGGATCTTCTGACATCGGATATAATTTCTTATAAAACGTGATGTAATCTTCGTCGCTTAATTCAGAAGGACTTTTTGTCCAGAGAGGTGCGGTGTCGTTGATGACTTTTCCATCGAATTCAATTTCGATCGGTAAGAAACGGCAGTATTTGTTAAGGATGGATTGCAGTCTGTAGTTGTCGGCAAATTCAAAAGAGTCATCGGCAAGATGTAAAATGATATCCGTTCCTCTTTCTGTTTTGCTGCTTGCATCAATGGTGAACTCCGTTGATCCATCGCAGGTCCAGTGTGCGGCTTGCGAACCTTCCTTGTAAGAAAGCGTATTAATCTCTACATTTTTGGAGACCATGAACGCAGAATAAAACCCAAGACCAAAATTACCAATGATCTGTGAGGTATCCGTTTTGTCTTTGTATTGCTCGATGAATTCCGTAGCACCAGAGAAGGCGATCTGGTTAATGTATTTTTTGATGTCATCTGCTGTCATCCCAATACCACGATCGCTGATGGTGATGGTCTTGTTTTCTGTGTCGACAGAAACAGTGACTTTTAATTCACCTACTTCTCCGTTAAATTCACCCAGATCAGAAAGACGCTTTATCTTTTGACTGGCGTCAACAGCATTGGATACAAGTTCACGAAGAAATATTTCATGGTCAGCATACAGAAATTTTTTGATGATAGGGAAAATGTTTTCCGTGTGAATGGATATGGTGCCTTTTTCTTCCATGGTAGTTTAGTTGATGATAATTGATTTTGCACTGTACCTTTTCAATAATTATTCCAAAAGAATAAAAACTGTCAGGATGTCAGTTTATAAGATCTTTAATTCTGTTCTTCTGTTCAATTGTTTACCAGCCTCTGTGTTGTTGTCTGCTACGGGGTTTTTACTGCCGTATCCCACGGCTTTAAGGCGTGCAGCAGGTATACCGTTTTGAATAAGAAAAGCCACTACGCTCTTGGCTCGTTTTTCTGACAACTGCTGATTGAGTTCTTCTGTACCTACATTGTCTGTATGTCCGGAGATTTCGATTGTAATGGATGGGTTGTCTTGCAATAATTTTGTCACGCGCAATAATTCACTTTTTGATTCCAAACGCAATTGATCCTTGCCTGTATCGTAAAAAACATTTTTCAATACCATCTTGCTGCCGGCTTTATTATCCACCATGACGATATCTTTCTTCTCCTGCTTGAATCCCTGATTGGACGTGAGGTATACGTTTTCAGAGTAAAATAATTTTCCTTGCTTCTCGACGGTGACACCATAGTTGTGATCAGCTGGAAGTGCAATTAGGTATTCACCTGTTTCTGCGTTGGACTTGTATTCACCCAATACTTCTCCGGTTTGATTATCGTTAAC
>DATHPB010000216.1:0-4531 GCA_035484295.1 Cytophagaceae bacterium | reverse complement strand
TTTTGAGAACACCTTAAAATATACCATTGGCAAGATAGGAAAGCTAAAACAGGTATACAACAGTGTAACGGATCTCTACATCGCACGTCAACAAAGGGTCCCACCCAATAGCGATTACACCAACCCTCCACCTGCTTATATGATCATCAATGCAGACTTAGGATTTATCGTACCGATCAATCAACAATCACTCAGCATTAATTTATCAGCCACCAATATTTTCAATGTGGCTTACCGCGATTACATGGACCGCTTCCGTTACTTCAACGACGAACCCGGAAGAAATTTTACGTTGCGTCTGCGAGTACCTTTTCAACTACTAAAAACCAAAAACAATGATTAATATGAAAAAAACCAAACTCTTGTACCTCACTGTCCTGGCTGGAAGCCTGATGACAGGGTGTAACAAAAAAGAAGAAGCAGTCGCTCCAACTATTTCCAATGAAGCATTAACAACTGTCACGCTGCTATTTGTGAACACTCAAGCTCCGTTTGACAAAGACACTGCCACCTGGGAACAATTGCTCGACAACAACGGCAATCCATTGCCAGTAGATGTGAGTAAAGCCAACATTAACTTAAAAGCAAACACGTCTTACACCTGTCAATTGCTGATTCTCGACAAAACGCAAAATCCATTTTACAATGTTTCCAACGAAATAAAAGCGAGGGCCAATTACCATTTGTTCTTTTATCAACCATTGCCTACAACCACTGCTTTTGTTATTCCTTATGCAACGGGAGATGTGTTACCGGATCCTATTCCGAACAATACACAAACCACAACTGTTGTGGCCTCCAATCCTTTGAACGTTGTCTTCACCATTACTGACCACGACAGCAATCCACAGGTCTATCCCTTGGGTCTTCAATCTTCCGTGGCGACAGGGGTAGCAAGCACAGGATGGTTGCGGCTGGTATTGAGGCATCAGCCCAATGTAAAAAACGGGACCTATGCACCGGGCTCTACTGATCTGGACGTAGGTTTTAATGTAACTGTTCAATAAATCTCTTATACAAGAAAAAATATGAAAACGATCTGTCACTTTCTATTATTCGCTGCTTTGCTTATTTGCACTACCGCAGCAGCACAACAGAAAAGCCATAGTTATATCGGTTTATCGGGCGGGTTATCCATACCCCTTGGTGATTTCTCCAAAACGGATCTAGGTGATTACGGCAACTGGAACAACAACACCGGCTTCGCTAAAACCGGCTTCAACATCGGCTTAGAGGGTGCTTATTACTTTTTCCGAAACATCGGTTTGGGTGGTATATTAAATTATACAGATCATGGCAAGCTCAGCAAAGGAGATGCACAAAAACTAGGTGACAGCTATACCGACGCCTTTGCCGTGAACTATACAACGGTCACAACGGGTAAGAGGTATAAAACCTTGAATGTTTTAATCGGTCCTTGTCTTTTTCTCCCAGTCCGTAAGTTTACGCTGGATGTTCGATTAGTAGGCGGTTTGAGCCAAAGTATTTCCACCCCTGAGATTGCAGTACAGCTGGAAAATGATGAAAGCAATGTATTTGTGCAAAAGAGTTCTACGGCTTCTGCTTTTGGTTGGCAGGTGGGAATGGGTCTGCGTTATGCGCTATCAGAAAAAATGGCTGTAGCATTTCGCGGAGACTACTTTCAAAACAACGGTGTTAAAATCACGAATGAAAACAGAAGCAACAACGCAGGCAGGTTAGTCACTCATCAATCTATGCGTTGGGTAAATATTTCGTTGGGTCTGGCCTACACGCTTGGGAAATAAGTCACAAAATACAAATTTCAAATAAGCCCCAAGTACTCATACTCGATGATTCAAATGTATCATCGGGTTGGGATTTGGAGTTTATTTGTTTTTTGGGACTTGCCGTTTTAAAATAAATACCTAATACAAACTTTCCCTTATTTGGAGAGGAATTCTTTTGCCAAAAATAAAGGAACCTGCCTTCACCGTACCGTCAATGCTAATCTCCGGTTGAGTCAGCAAGCGTGGAAGGACCATCATGGCCTGGAGAGCCGAGACTTCGATGTAAAACGGATACGACTGTTTTGATTTTCTTCTCAGTTTTATTTTTTTGGAAACACTCCAATCTTTCAATTCCAGATCACCTATGAATACTTTCAGACGCGGTTTGGAAATACGAATAGGAAGGGCATTGGGATTATCGATCTCCAGATCAAAGGTCGCGCGCATCTTCCCACCATCGGTATTGAAATCACGAATAGTGACATTGGTCAATTGTACCTCTGAAAAAGAGACACAGGAAGTAAGAACCAGGAAAAAGGGGAAGAGCAAAAAAACTATTTTTGTCATGTGGAACAGAGTAAAGGTTGGCCGACAGGTGACAGGTATAACACCTAATGTTAGTCCTCTGGCCGATGGTCATTATTTTGAATCAATGCGAAGGTAATCTATCGATCTTCTCTAACAAAAGTAAAAAATAATTACTTTTGTAGGCACACCATATGACAGATTTGAGTCGTTTTAATTCTTAATGAATATTCACTTTTTACAACACGTTCCTTTTGAGGATTTAGGTGCCCTAGAAAAATGGGTCATGTCACCGGGCAATAGAGTTAGCGCTACACGCTTGTACGAAGACAGCAAACTCCCATTCGTTGATTTGTTTGACGTACTGATTGTATTGGGAGGCCCGATGAGTGTGCATGATGAAGACCGTTACCGCTGGTTATTGGCTGAAAAAGAATTGATTCGCAAAGCACTGGACAAAGGGAAGAAAGTCATCGGTATTTGTTTGGGTGCTCAATTGATTGCAGAGGTTCTGGAAGCAACAGTCTCTTTAAATCCGGTATCGGAGATTGGCTGGTTCAATGTAGAGCTAAGTGATGAAGCGTTAAAACAACCTGCCTTTGCTGGCTTCACCAAATCCATTCCTGCCTTTCACTGGCATGGAGAAACATTTGGGATTCCGGCTCAGGCCATTGCCATAGGTCAGACTCCCGCATGCAAGCATCAGGGGTTCTTATGGAATAACCAGGCGCTTGCTTTGCAATTTCATTTGGAGATTACGGCAGAAGAAATTACCGGCTTGCTTCATCATTGCAGAGAAGACCTCAAGGAAGGGCCTTATGTGCAGCCAGCAGGAAATATGATACGTCCTGACTTGATAGCAGAAACCAATCGGTTGATTTTTCAATTGGTCGATAATTTTATTGGGGCTTAAACATTTCCCAGAGATTTTGTCCCAATTGGAAAAAACCCAGTCCCAGGAAAACATATCCGATCAATCGCTTACCGGATAAATTTCCTTTCAATATCCTGGATAATACTTTGGCAGCGTACTCTATAAAAAGGTACAATAACAAGTAGGTACCGCTGATCGCTCCAATCATAAACACCAGTGTCGACAAAAGGTCCGGAGCCAGCCAGCCGTTGGTGTAAAAGTATGTTCCATAAGCCAACCAGAAAGGGATCTGCATGGGATTGATACCACAAACAAACATGCCATAAGTGAAGTTGGTCTTCCACCAGTGGTTTTTTCTGATTTCTTTCACATGTACATCTGACGGTTTATCTGTAGCATGCCACAAGGTTGCCGCACCCATGATAAGAAAAACCGGGACAGCAATCCATTTGATCCAAAAATCTATTTCCTGATGAGAAGCAATGAAGGAGGCAAACCGAAGTGCTATGAAACAAAGCACACCTTCGATTAATATAGCACCCAAAGAAAACCACAGGGCCTGCATCTTGCCTTGTTCCATTGAAATGCGGATAGCCGTAAGGTTCACTCCGGCAGGAGGAATCGATCCGACAAAACTTACAAAAAATCCCAGTACGAAAACAATCAGTAACTCCATCTATGCGCTGTATTTCAGGCGCAGTTGTTTGCTTTTGCGAAGGTAAATCCTCGTTTCTTTCAAGGTCATGTAGGGAATACCTCTTTGATGATTCTCTACGCTGATCTCAAACAATATGCGCCACTGTCGCAATATAGTTTTTAACGCGGTAAAAAAAGAAAATCCGGGATGATATATATGACCTTGTTCAGAACCTGCACCGTTCAGTTCCATGATACGGATACCCAATCCTTTCTTCAAATCCTCCACAGACATGCACTTCAAGTCAAAACGGCCAAAATAAAAACCGTCAATTTGTTTGGAGATGTGATCAAAGACACTGATCAACTGATCGTCGATGATATCGTTGCTATTTCTAAAGGATGTTCCTCTGCAGTGATTTCCTATTGGTTCCAACAACAACTCTTCACCCTCCTCGAGCACCTCGTTCCAACGGTCTGCATATTTCTTGTGCAATCGATCGGCTTGCAGAGCAGCTCTGGGATTAAAGTGAACCAACTGCTCCAGGCTATGCATGCCGTCTCCTCTCATTTTTAAAAAATCCTTATACACAACGGAAAGAATATTCCCTCGCTCTCGAGAAGGATAACGGTAATAGAATACACCCAGTTCGATCGGATAAGGAATAAACGGTTGTGCCAATACATCGTAGCTGCATTGTGACAAGTACAACAACGCTTGTTCTTTGTTTTCAATCTTTTCCACTCG
>DATHPB010000215.1:0-8443 GCA_035484295.1 Cytophagaceae bacterium | reverse complement strand
TATCCGTTCTATGATTGAATCTTTCTTTACCTCTGGTTCCGGTTCTACAACAATAGGGTGCCAAGGTTTAGGATGCAAGACGTATACACCGTCAGCTACTGTATCCCTGAAATCAAATTCTCCGTGAGCACTCAATGGCATCTTTACTTTTACCGTATCTTTAGGAACCACGTAATGACGGTCAACCACTGTAATCGCTCGCTTAGGAGGTTGGTAATCCTTCGGCATGGTTTCTATATAGATAAATGAAATATCATCGATGGCCACATCGTTTCCGGTAATAGATAAGTTGGTGTTTTCAATGCAGATCTGAACGTAGGTCGAGTTCTTGCCAGAATACCAGGTACCTGTAATAGGAATCCAGCGAAACAAATGGTAAATGTCTTTTTCCAAAGCGATCTCTTCGTTACCGATTGTAACTTTTAGCTCGGGATCATTTCCTTTTGCATCACCTTTTTCAAAAGCAAAATTAGTTTTGGGAGGAAGCTTGACATACACATTGCAAAAATAAGCGGTGAACTCGTAACGTGCATTGGGAATTACTTTAGCGTTGCCGCACCAAATCTTCTGTCCGCTTTGTCCATTGGCATTAGCAATCAAATAATATCCTTCACTCATGGTATGATCACCATAGATAGGATTGGCAAAATCGTTGTTGTTGTAGGTAGCGTCCTTGGTGATCACGTAAGAACCTGGTGAACCCGAATCGTCGTAACGATAGTCACTACTAAACCCCACGTTTTTCCTCTCAAAATCACCGTTACGAATCAAATTGACTTCTGTAGAAGGTTGCGCATGCAACTTCAACGTGGTCATCACCACCACAAGAACAACAACCGGACGTACCAAATAAACCTTGTTCAAATAAAGATTGTATAATCTCACTAGTTAATTATTTTTCAACGAAAGTACAACTGCCTCTTACCATTCAAACGCGAAATAATACCCACATAGTGTAGAATTCAATACTCAGGAAAGTAGCCTGTAAAATCGCTTACTTATGAGTAATTGTTTGAATAACAAATAAGTTATCATGCTCGCATAGGAAAAAGTCTTGTATCTTTTTTGATTTCAATATTTTGAGCAACTCGAAAGAAAAGATTTTTTAATACGAAGAGCCAAGAATGCATGAAAAAGTTTCAGGCACTATTTTATATGCTTACTAAGCATCACTCTAAAAGATGAACTTATGGATTTCAACCTGCCTCCTGTTATATCAAAATCATTTATTGCCTCTAAAAAGGTAAAGGCATCTTATTATGACATGATCGTTTTTTCACCTATACGATGGAGCTTTATTCATCAAAGGCCTCAGCACATGGTCAGTCGACTGGCGAAAAAACGTAACGTGCTGTTTGTGGAAATGCCGATCGAGTTCAAAGAAGAAGAACACAATACGGCAAACTTAATTGTCGTTAACGATCAGATCACGGTATTGCAACCCAAGGTAGAACATATCGATCAACTGGTTCATCTATTGCCACATTACGTGTCTAATGACATCGTTGCCATCGGTTTGTTTTACTCACCTGCTTTCAGTCCCTTGCTTGAAATCTTCACTTTCGACAAAGTAGTGTATGATTGCGTATGTGATGCTCCTATAAATACACAACGGTCATTTGATCTCAGGGAAAAAGAAGCCCATCTGATTGCAGAAGCCGATCTGATTTTGGCCAATGAGAAATTAATTTACGATTCAAAATACCAGGATCATCCCAATGTTCATTGTCTTCCCAGCCTGACAGATCAATACAGTGGAGCAACACTGCCTACTGCTATTCTTGATCGTGCGGCGGAGCGAATGGAAGTATTGATCAGGTCCTGTAGAAATTACGGAGTGTTGATATAACAATTAGAGGATGTAGTGTTTGTCTTTTGGGATTTAAATTATAAAATAACTATCCGATTTCTAGACCTTTGAGCACTTTATAAATTCTAAATAAAATCCAAGCTCCAAATCAAAAACAGTCGACAGTTTTTAATATTGGAATTCATTTGTTTTTTGGTGCTTGTCATTTGTTATTTCATATATCTTCATCTTCAGCCAGAATGTGATATATAGATAGTCATTAACTATAACATACAATCTTTATTTAAATAATAGTCAATAAAAGCGATGAGATCGCTCTGCTTTTTATTGACTATTTTGGTCTTTCATACTTACAACATTCCGGTAGCTTCCTGTATTTTTTATCTGGAGCTCTTACTAAATCGGTATCGTGCCCCACGGCTGCGATGTTTTCATGTATTTTAAGAAGAGAGATATTGTCTTCGTCATAAACAACGGTCAACATTTTAGTGTCAATGTTCCAATCGGCGCTTTTTACATAATTACTTTCCAACGCTGCATCTTGAATGCGCTCTACACACATGGCACAATTACCGTAGACTTTAAATACAGCTGTTGTATCATGTTCGACAATTGCAGCAACTGCAGTACTGAAGAACACCAGAAAGATGACACTGGCCAGTGAGCCAACTTGTGAATTTCCCATATTGGTATATTTGTCTTATGGTAAGCCTTGATAAAATGATGCCAAATTCAAACACTTACCCGACTGTTCTTTCGAGTTGTTTAATTGAATTGTAAATGAAACGGTTAAACAGAAATAAAAGACTAAAACAAAAAACAAAACGACCCACACTGAGAAAAAATCTACTCAGCACCTCTCCCCTTTTTATGTCGGGTAATCATTACCTCTCAAAAAAATAAACACTATCTTCGTAAAACTACATTGATTCAATGCCCCCATCCAAACCCACCTCAGAAGAAGAATACCTCATCAATGAGAGTCCTGAAATCAGTGTAGGAGAAAACACGGGATGGATTCAGCAATTTGCCCTGGCCTTTCCGGCTTTGCAAAACAAAAACTACAAAGCTTATTTTTCCGGACAACTGATTTCATTGATCGGTACCTGGCTACAAATCGTTTCTCAAGGTTGGTTGGTATTGCAATTGACCAATTCTGCGTTACAAATTGGTATCATTGCAGCCTTGTCTACTTTCCCTTCCCTGTTCCTGACACTCTTCGGAGGAGTCATCGTAGACCAATTTCCTAAACGGAGAATCTTATTGGTTACGCAAGGTGCTTCCATGCTACTTGCCTTTACATTGGGTATATTGACGCTTTCCGGGGTGGTAACGGTATGGATGATAGGAGTCATCGCCTTTTTATTAGGTATCGTCACAGCCATCGATTCTCCGGCCCGACAAGCATTCGTATCTGAAGTGGTAACCAAAGATCAATTGCCCTCTGCCATTGCTTTAAACTCTGGGATCTTCAACGCAGCACGTGTCATCGGTCCCAGCGTAGCAGGAGTATTGATTGCACTTATCGGCACAGGTGGAGCCTTTCTTGTAAATGGAGTCAGCTACATCGCCGTTCTCGTCGCCTTGTTATGGATGAAAGTAGAATTTCCTAGAGAAAGAAAAAAATTGCACGCCATCAGAGCCATCAGGGAAGGTCTTCATTATTCTTTCACACATCCCATCATTCGAACACTGATTATCTTCACCGGCATATCGTCCATATTTGGATGGTCATACACTACCATGATGCCTCTCATTGCACAAAATACTTTTCATCTCGGAGCAGCAGGCTTAGGATACTTGTATGCAGCAAGCGGACTGGGATCTGTACTCGCCACGCTACTCATTGCTACCTTCTCAAAAAAAATCTCCCCTGAAATATTTATTCTCGGAGGAAGTATACTGTTTGCCATCAGTTTGATACTATTCAGTTACACGAGCAATTTACTCCTGGGGCTGATTTTACTTTTCCTTACCGGACTTGGACTTTTGTCGCAGTTTGCCATGATGAATACCGTGATTCAGAGTCTTGCAAGCGACGAATTGAGAGGACGGGTCATCAGCATCTATATTCTCATGTTTATAGGCCTTACCCCTGTTGGTAACCTGGCAGCCGGATGGATGGCCGAGCATACCGGTACTGGTGTTACAATGAGAACAGGCGCCCTGGTCATTTTCATTTTCAGCATGGGAATCCTGTATTATAGGAATAAAATCAGGACAGCCTATCAAGTATATAAAAAACGAGAAGAAAGCTAACTACCTCTTCGACTGGGAATAATACAAAGTACTTGCCTCAGAAATAGCATAAAAAACAAAAAATAGCTATTAGTCCCCTATAATATCTGACTATAGTTTAATTCTTTTTATCGAAAAGAGGTCCCGTCAATCATTATTTTTAAGTATCTTAACAGAGATCTTTACGAGGATTCAGACTCCACTTGTTTCGTTTTTAATCTTTTTTATGGCAAAAAATAAGTCTATTGATTCGGCGTCTATACCAGATACGATCAAATCTTTAACTAAATTTTTCTTTCCTTTTATGTCTGAAGACAAAAAGGAAGAAAAAGAAACGAGTGATTTTAATTTTCTAGAGCTTGACAACTTTTACAGCAACTCTCCTTCTGTCGCTTTTATCTATAATCACAAATCTACTTCTTACGACTATTTCAGTCCTAACATCAAAAAGGTAATGGGATATGAAAACAAAAAATTTCAAGACGGTGGTTTAAAATTTTCCATGTCACTGGTACATCCCGACCACGTGAAAATATACAACAGGCAAGTATTGCCCATGATGTTCAAATACTACTCCATTTATGCTTTCAAGGGAAAAGTAAAAGACCTTGTGTTCACTTATACCTTTAAAATCAAGAGAGAAGACGGTGAATACATTTGGGCCTTGCACTACATGAACAGCATTAAAGTCAATAAATGGGGAATACCTGTTTTAACATTGGTCAACATCACGGACATTACGTCTCTCAAAAAAGACGACAACATCGACTTCTCCGTTTCGGTAAAAGAAGAAGATGCCATCACCAAAACCATTTTATCGAGAGTATATGCCACTAAAAACAATATGCCCAATTTCTCCGACAGAGAAATTGAGATCCTATCTCTGATGGCCCAAGGCAGGAGAAGCAAGGAAATCGCGGAAGAGTTGTGCATCAGCAAACATACAGTCAGTACACATAGAAAAAACATGATGGAAAAAGCCAGTGTAAAGAACAGTTACGAACTGATTCACCTGGCACGTACCAAAGGACTGATTACAGAAATCAAGATGATTTGATAACTCTCCAATCATTCAAATAAACATCAAAATCTTTACATGCATTATACCATGAAAGTGTTTAAAATGAAAAGGATTGTTTAACCTGAGAAAGCTTTCCACAAACTCCAAAAATAAAAAGTAATTACTCAACTTTATCACTGCAATACCGTTTGAACAAAAGTTCCGAACCCTACTTTACAATCATTATGTTTTTGTTTCATGTCGCACAGTGAGAAAGATCTGATCGAAGAGAATAAAAAACTTTCAGAGGAAATAACACGTTTAAAACTTGCCTTAAAAGAGAATATTTACGAAAAACTCTTTGACGCTTCCCCAGACGTCATCATACAGGTAGATCCTTCCTATAAAATGATCGTTTTACACGTTCCTGAAATTCCCCGCAAGCGATTGGACGAACTACGGGGTACCGATCTGTTCAGTGTAACTCCGGAAGTACTGCACACTAAAATGAGAAATGCCTTAGAGAAAGTTTTTACGCTGGGCGAAACAATACACTATGAATCAGAGGCAGAATCACTGGGCAAGTACCGTTACTATTTAAATTATCTCACTCCATTAAAAAACGAACAAGGCAAAACTACTTCTGCTTATTTTATCAGCAGGGAAATTACGGAACAAAAACTTTCTGAAAAACTCCGGACAGACAGTGAAAAAAAGCTGATGGCATTATTCGAAAGCTCTCAGCACCTACACATCCTGCTGGATAAGGATCAACGAATTTTATGGTTCAATCAGAAAGCGAATGATACCGGTCTTGTCCTTTTTAAAAGAGCATTGACCATCGGCGAAAAAATGCAGGAATATTATCTTGAGAAAAAGCACAAAGATACCTTCCTCGATTATTTCAATCAAGCCTTATCAGGAGACGTCATTTCCTTCCCAAGACACTATGTATTGGAAGAGAACAAAAACTTTTACCTCGACATGATGTTACAATCGATTTATGAAGATGCTACACAACAAAATCTTGTTGGAGTTTCTTTATCTGGTGTAGAGACAACAGACAGACGAGCCAATGAGATTAAGCTAGAAAAAATCAATAAAGAATTGATTCAACACAATCAACAACTGAATCAATACTCTTTTGTCATTTCACATAACCTGAGAGGTCCCATTGTAACTCTTCTGGGATTGGTCAATCTGTTTGAACAAAAAACTACAGACGACAATTTTAAGAATGAGATCATACAACACATCAAGAAATCCACCTTACATCTTGGCAACATCATCCTTGACCTTAACATGATTTTGTCTCAATCGGATGGCAGGGAAACCATGCGCAGTAAAATTATTTTTGCTACCGAACTGCAAATGGCGGAAGATTTATTGAAAAGTCAAATTGAATTTGCTCAAGCCACCATCACCAGTAACTTCGAGGCTGTACCTCTTATTGTTTCTGTCAGAAGTTACATACAAAGCATTTTCATGAACCTGATTTCCAATTCACTCAAGTATAAGAAAATTAATCAACCTGCTATTATTCACATTCAGAGTAGCCTGTCTGCTAGTAATATCGTACGAATTGACTTTCAAGATAATGGCATTGGATTCAATGTTGACAAACACGAAGATTCGCTCTTCGGATTTTACAAACGCTTTCATACGCACGTAGATGGTAAAGGACTTGGCTTGCACCTCATCAAAACACAAGTTGATATTTTAGGAGGCAGAATCGAAGTGCAAAGCACCGTAAATGAAGGGACGACATTTTCAGTTTACTTGCCTGTTGCATAATGACCGACAATAGCAATCAAATGGACCCTCACATTCTTACACAATTGGTCAGTGTAAAAATGCCTTTCGGCAAATACAAAGATGTTTTGCTTTGTGATTTACCCGTATCTTACCTGGAGTGGTTTCAACAAAAAGGATTTCCACCCGGCAAGCTGGGCATGATGCTTTCCACCATTTATGAAATCAAGATCAACGGATTGACGGATCTGTTAAAGCCTTTGAGGAAAAATAAAAATCTCCAATGATGAATAAAATTTATCTGTTTGTTAATTTGTCAGGCAATTGAGCAGGCAATGTAATGGAATTTATATAAATCTTGTTCTCTGGTCCTTTGAAAAAATCACGAGTAAATATATTATCAATTTCTACATCCCCGGATAATTTACCCGAAAAAAGAATCTTTAAACCTTCTACATTTAATGCATTAAAAATAGAAATGACTCTCTTCAATTCTTCGCTACTGGTGAATGCCACAACCCACACATCATTTTGATATTTCATCAATTGACTTTGTTTACTCTTATAATTTCCACCTACTAATTCCTGAATATAAATAAGTGCATAGATGTCCTTTTGATCTTGAAAAACTATTTTATAATCAAATTTAATAGCAGACTGCTCTTCTCCTGTTTTGTTTCCTAATGCGGTTAATTGATTTGCTGCTTTAAAATTCTGATCGTATGCCAAACTATATTTTTTCTTTTCATCCACAGAAGAAGATAAGACCCATGAAGCCAATGCTTTCTCAGGAGTATCGGTATAAGTAGGTTTATCAATGCTTGAAGCACTTACTAGATTAGTCTTATTATCAGGGTAATTAGAAAACAAACCACTCTGCTTGGAATATTGTTTAGTCACACCAACAGGATTAGCCAAAGAGGTAGAGGCATCTATTTTCAAATCAGTGCTGGGTATATACAACGTATCTTTTTTTAGCGTCATGTCGATCAGTGGTGATTTTTTATTGATTTGATACTGTCCAGCAAAGGTCAATCCACTACAAGAAACATTGAAAATTCCATTCCAATAATACTTTTCCAAAAGAAGCTTTTCATTCTTTAATGAACCGGGGGTGCCTGTTAGCAATTCATAAAACAATTCCGGTTTGATCATCATAAACCACGAGAAATCTGCTAAGTTTTCATTACTGGACAACTTCCATTGTCCGTTATTTTTTTCAAGTACAAATGGCCGCAAGTAATTTTTCTTATCGGAATTATAAAAATAAGCAAGCAATATGCCGTAGCTTTTTGTTTCGTAGGTAAAATACAGCTCTGAAATAATTTGCAGATTGTAGTTCAACTTGTAATCATTGCTTTTCAAGTAATCCATTTTCTCTTTACTCAGCACTGCTGTTCTTTTTCCTTCGTATAGCTTACCAAGCCATTCATCACTATTGGCAGTGAGCATGGATTCCAATACAAGATAGGTGCTACCTAGGTGATCTGTTTTAAACTGCCCGTCTTTCAGCATAGGCAACTGAACCGGTTTATTGTAGGCAGAATACGTTATGTTCTTAAAATATTCGATGGTGCAGAACGGTTTAACAGGAAAAATTTTCACACCTTCTGCCATTGAAGAGACATAACTTTTTTGTGCAA
>DATHPB010000214.1:0-3723 GCA_035484295.1 Cytophagaceae bacterium | reverse complement strand
GGAGAAATTCAATCCCGCTATTCTTCTTTGAACCGCTGCATGCGAACTCACTTCCATAAAGCAATGTGTGCACCCTCTGCTTAGCATTTCTGCCAGTAGCTTTTGAATGCTCACTGCATCTGGAGTCGTATGCGTAGAGACCAATACTTCGTCGTTGATTTTATTATTGACAGTAGACAACAAGCCGCATTTATATCCCAGCTGAACAAAAAGATCAAACAGTAAAGTTACCGTTGTGGTTTTACCGTTCGTACCTGTAATACCTACTACTTTTAATTTATCGGAAGGGTTATTATAGAAGTTAGCGGCCATGATACCGAGGGCTTCCGAGGAATCACTAACTTGTACATACGTAATATCTGAAACAACCTGTTCAGGTAGAACTTCACACACAATCATCTTCACTCCTTTTTCTATTACCTGAATGATGTATTGATGACCGTCTGATGCAGTACCGGCAATGGCTACGAATACAGAATCAGGGGTTACCTTTCTGGAATCGAATTGAATGTCTCCGACAGGTACGTCCGTCTTCCCCGAAACGGATTTCAATGAAACTTTATACAATATGTCGCTTAGCAACTTCATTATCTTAATTCCAGTAATACCGTTGAAACTCCTACCAATGGGCTGTTAGAAGCAGGTATTTGTCTTACGACTCTACCCTCTCCCGACACTTTTACATGCAAACCTTTGTTTTCCAAAATGAACAAGGCATCCCGAAGGCGATATCCGACTACATCAGGAAGCTTGTCTTTTGCCGTTGTACGAGGTACCCACATTACCGAACTGTTTTCCGCACGAGAAGAAACCCATTCTTCATTGATTTCTCCTTTGGTATGATTGGCAATCTTATAATCGTTGCACAAAGCTTTCAGCTCCTCAAAATTTCCTCCACGAATGACAGGCAATGTGGTATTGTTTTGCTTTTGTTTCAGGTCTACCATTTTGTGCAAATCCAAATCCGTAGAAAATATCTTATCCGCAATTTCTTTAAACACGGGTGCCGCTACATCACTTCCGTACTGCTCAAATCCTTTGGGATTATCAATCACCACAATGCAGCTGTATTTAGGAGCATCTGCAGGGAAATAACCAACGAAAGAAGTATAGTATGTACGTGTATACGTCTTATCTTTTAATTTTTGTGCGGTTCCTGTCTTACCCGCGATCTTATAATTATTGTTTTTAATGTTAATGGCCGTACCATTTTCAACCACTCCTTCCAAGACCGTTCTCAACATATTCAACGTTTTGTCGCCGCATATTTTTTCAATCAGCACTTCTGTTTCAAACTCGTCGATATTATGATCAACCACTTTGGTGGACTTTACAATGATGGGGCGGATCATTTTTCCATCATTGGCCACAGCATTATATAAGGCTAAGGTTTGCAAAGGAGTTACTTCCAATTCATACCCGATGGACATCCAAGGCAAAGTAATTCCACTCCATGATTTTGAGGTAGGTGTTTTGATTCGGGGTTTCGCTGTCCCCTCCATTTGGAAGCCCAATGGATCGGCCATTCCCAGTCGTCTTACATAACCGATGAAGGCTTCCGGTTTGGTACCGAATACTTGCTGTACTTTTTTAGAGATGGCAATGTTAGAACTTTTTTCAAATGCCTCCTGCATCGTGATCACACCGTAACCATCTGGTTTGTGATCACGCATGATACGGTCATAGAACTTGTACTCTCCCTTGCCGGTATTGACCGTGTCTTCCAGTTGCATACCCGATTCTTCAATCAAAGAAATCATTGATACCAATTTGAACGTAGAACCTGGATCAGTCAGCCCCTGGTTACCGACAGCATAGTTATAGTTTTCTGCATACACCCCAGGAGCTATTTTACCCATATTGGCCAATGCTTTAATTTCACCCGTCTTCACTTCCATCAATACGACACAACCGTAATCGGCATCATGCTTGGCTAAGTGCTTGCGCAAACTGGCTTCCGCTACATCTTGTATATTGACATTGATGGTTGTTTGAATATCGATTCCGTCAATCGGTCTAACTTCAGACTCGTCGTGCATAGGTTTCAGAATACCTCCCGACATCCTTCTAAACAAAGCCTGACCGTTTCTACCCGCCAGTTGATTATTGAAGGTATATTCTAAACCTGCTCCTTTATTGTTTTCATTAACAAAACCAATGGTACGCATGGCCAAAGAAGAGAAAGGTCTAAAACGTTTGTCTATTTTTTCAAATACAACTCCTCCTTTAGATCGGCCTTCTCTAAAGATAGGCCATTCAGACATTGTCTTCTTTCCTTGAAAATTAATCAGAGCCTTATTGATGACCAGGTATTCCTTGCCCGACCTACGCGCGTCCTTTAATATCCTTTTATACTCTTCTCTGCTTTTATCTTTATAGAAGTGTGACAATTGTATAGCCAAGGAGTCTACTCCTTTCCTGAACACCTCAGTGTCTGCAATGGTAGGATCAAAACATAACCTGTAAAACGGAATAGACGTTGCCAGTAAGCTCCCGTTGTCAGAATAGATATTACCGCGCGTTGCCTTTACAGTACTGTATTGCAATAAATTCTCATGTGCCAATTTTTTCCACCGTTCGCCTTCTATCTGTTGCACTTTCACAATGCGCCATATAATTGCAAAGGAAAACAGCACCAGAAATAAAAAGGCGATGCGGATTCTTAACAATATGGCACTCTTAATATTCAATCTCTTCTAAATTTATTTTTTGTGGAGGAACCATGCTTTCTTCCAATCCGATGGATTGCACTTCTTTCGCGACTTCCGATTGTTTGCTTTTGAACATGAGTTCTGCTTTCAAGGTGGTATAGTCTGCACGAAGGTCATTGACCTCCACTTTCATTTTTGAAATCTTGCGAACGAGTTTGTCTGATGTATGTGCATTCCAAATGTATCCTATCAGAAACACGCTGACATAAAACAAATGCGGAACGTATTTAACAGGCAATCCATCTTTGAACAGCCCTGTAGAAGCCGTAAGACTTTCCATGGCACTAAACAAACCTTTGCCTGTGCGCTCTTTCTTCTCTTCTACTACTTCTTCTTCTATCTTATAACTGTTGGACATTGATTTATCGTTTTACAGCTATTCTTAATTTTGCACTTCTCGATCTGCTATTTCTTGCGTATTCCTCTTCTGACGGTAATACAGGTTTCCTTGTCAACAACTGAAAAGGTTTTTGATCATTGCCATATAAATCTTTCTTTACAACGCCTTCAAAATTACCTGCATTCATGTAATCCTTGACCAGTCTGTCTTCCAGTGAATGGTACGAAATGATCACAAGTCGTCCTCCTTTTACCAGAAGCTTTTCTGCTTGTTGCAGCAAATCCCTAAGCGCACCCATTTCATCGTTTACTTCTATGCGTATCGCCTGAAAAACCTGGGCAAGGTATTTCATCTCATAACCTTTAGGAGCCACTTTCCAGGCAGATTCCTTGAGATCAGCAGTCGTTTCGAATTTTTTTTCGATACGAAAGCGACACACTTCACGCGCCAATGTTTTGGAATTTTTTACTTCTCCATACATGCTGAACATATGCACCAATTGATCCTCTGTATAGGTATTCAATAACTCTTTGGCAGAAAGTCCTTCTGACTTATCCATCCGCATATCCAACTCTCCGTCGAACCGGATAGAAAACCCCCTATCGGCAGTATCGAATTGATGTGATGAAACACCAAGGTCTCCCAAAATACCTTCGACTTCCTTTACGCCTT
>DATHPB010000213.1:0-6581 GCA_035484295.1 Cytophagaceae bacterium | reverse complement strand
AAAACAAGCAGCATGAAGTATGTTCACCAGTTGCATAAGACAATGGTGGATAATAGTCTTATTTTGGTGTATGAAGGCGAGTTCACACAAGAGATCACGAAGTCTGTACTCTCCATGGCAGAACGAAACCTCGACTATATGGAGGAGGAGTCAAGTACCAAAAAGAAAGTGTTCAATGTGATGGTTGAGTGTTTGCAAAACATTTGCAAGCATACGGATAAAGTAGCGGACGATAAATTGTGGAACAGTGCCATCTTTATGATTGCAAAAGATAGCGAGTACTACAGCATTGTATCTGGCAATGCCATAGAAAATACAGCGATCTCTTTTTTGGAAGAAAAACTTGAACAGATCAATTCATTGGACAGGGAAGGTCTTAAGCATCTATACAAAGACATGTTGGTTAAAGCTCAATTGTCTGAAAAAGGGGGAGCAGGTTTGGGTTTTGTTGACATTGCCCGAAAGTCAGGACAAAAACTGGAATATTACTTCGACCCTATCAATGATCAATCTTCCTTTTTTTGTTTCAAAACCAAAATAGCCAGAGTGAACGAATAACCCTATAAACACTATAATCATGAACGCACTATCAATAAAAGCAACGGACGACACGCCAAGTATAAATTTTGATCCCGCTACAGGTATGCTAGAAATTTCTGGGCGTTCATTGCCTGAGGATGCAGCAGGTTTTTACAAACCTGTATTGGATTGGTTGAAGCAATATGGTGCATCGGCTAAAACGGCTTCTTCGTTGGCTATGAAATTAGAATATTTCAATACGGCATCTTCTAAAATTATTTTAGATATCTTTAACGTGGTGGAAAAATTTTCTTCTGACAAAAAGGTAATCTGGTATTTCGACAAAGACGATGAAGACATGCAAGAAGCAGGAGAAGAATTTTCTGAAATTGTAAACATTCCATTCGAATATAAAACCTATTGAGATAATCTTCTATGAGTGAGGAAATACTTAAAGCGCTGGCTCAACTATTTGCCATCATTACCAAACAAGGTGGAGGGGTTACAGATAAAGAGAGGCAGTATGTCGTCAATAAGTTTACTCAGAAATTAGACAAGGATTCTGTCAATGAATACCTGGCCTTCTACGATGAACGGGTAGGTTTTGGAAAAGAAAAAAAACAAAATAGAGAAGGCGCAGTTGAAAACCCTGCCAAACTCACTTCTGTCAAGGATTCTGTCAAGACACTGGCGATTTGCAAGAAAATCAATGAAACGCTCACACAGGCACAGAAATTCTTTGTGTTGCAAGAATTATTGGAGCTCATTTATGCCGATAAAAATTACAACGAAGAACGCAAGCAAATCATTTACACCGTAGCACAGACATTTAATGTCGTCGAGGAGGACTTTCAGGTATTGGAAAAATTCGTCCTCTCTGAAGATGCTATGGATATTGATTCTGAAAAGATATTGATCATTGCCGATGAGAATCGATTCCAGAAAAAAAACAAATACGTAAAACTTGACGAGCACAGCAAAGGTACTTATTTGTTTATGCGCGCACCCAGCGTGGATGTGTACCTGTTCCGTTATTTTGCGGAAGAAGAATGCACACTTAACGGGATAAAAGTGGCTATTGGAGATACCGTTTTGTTTTCCAATGGTAGTACCATCAAACTAAAGTCGGGTGCAACCTTTTTTTATTCTGATATTGTTGCCCATTTCTTGAGTGAGGTACAGGATGTAAAGCTCTCTTTTAATGCATTGGACATTGAGTATCGTTTCTTCAATGGAAACGTTGGACTGACGGATATAAATGTTTCTGAGGATGCAGGGAAGTTAATAGGCATCATGGGATCGAGTGGTGCCGGTAAAACAACTTTATTAAATGTTTTGTCAGGCTCTGAAAGGCCGAGTAAAGGAACCGTTTGCATTAACGGATTAAATATTTACGACGACAAAAAGTCAGTAGAGGGTCTGATCGGATACATTCCACAGGATGATTTATTGATGGAGGATCTCACGGTTTTTGAAAACTTATACTTCAGTGCCAGGTTATGTTTTGGCGAAGTCTCTAAAAAGGATTTGATTGAAAGGGTGTTGAAAACTTTGGGAGACCTGGGTTTATTGCACATCAAAGATTTAAAAGTTGGAGATCCGTTAAACAAATCCATCAGTGGTGGACAACGCAAGCGATTGAATATTGCGCTGGAATTGATCCGAGAACCGGCTGTTCTTTTTGTAGATGAACCCACATCCGGTCTTTCCAGTAGAGATTCTGAAAACGTTATTGATTTATTAAAGGAGTTGACCTACAAAGGCAAGTTGATCTTTGTAGTGATTCATCAGCCTTCTTCTGATATTTATAAAATGTTTGATAAGTTCATTTTATTGGACACGGGAGGCTATCAAATATTTTACGGGAATCCCATTCAAGCCATTTCTTATTTTAAACAAATGGCCAGACAGGCCGACAGCCAAAGTGGTTATTGTGTGACTTGCGGAAATGTCAATCCGGAACAATTGTTCGATATTATTGAAGAGCAGGTAGTAAATGAATTTGGAGTGTTTACGGGAAAAAGGAAAACAAGTCCGATTCAATGGTACGAGGCCTTCAAAGAGAAATTCTCCTTTAAACCTCTGATCGACCTATGGAATGTTAAAATCAATGTTCCTAAAAAGACATCACGGTTCAAACAATTTTTGGTCTTTGTAACAAGAGATGTAAAAGCCAAGCTAAGCAATAAGCAATACGTAGTGATTAATTTGCTAGAAGCACCATTGTTGGGGTTTGTCCTAGCTTTCATTATACGCTACAACAACACAGAAAGCAATAGCGAATATATTTTCAGGAAGAACGACAATATACCGGCCTTTATTTTAATGGCTATTGTTGTTGCATTGTTCATGGGCCTAAGTGTAAGTGCGGAAGAAATCATCAAAGATAAAAAAATATTGAAACGGGAGCAGTTTTTGAATCTGAGCAGGATGAGTTACCTGTTTTCAAAAGTGCTTATCTTGTTTGCACTGTCTGCTTTGCAGACGGCACTTTTCGTAGGAGTTGGTAATTATATCCTGGAAATACAAGGGATGTTTTGGCCTTATTGGCTTATGTTGTTTACAGTTTCTTGCGGTGCCAACTTGATCGGATTAAATGCTTCGTCTACTTTCAATTCTGCCATTACTGTTTATATTCTCATCCCGATTTTATTGATCCCTCAGATGATCTTGAGCGGGGCGATGTTTAGTTTTGATAAAATCAACGATGTGGTGAAGAATAAAGCCAATGTCCCTTTACTCGCCGATGCCATGATTTCCAGATGGGCCTATGAAGGAATATCGGTGTATCAGTTTACAGAAAACAAATTCAACAAACGTTTTTTTAAACTCGAGCAAAGAGAACACATTGCTCAATTTAACACGGTGTATGGTATTCCTCATCTCAAGTCAGGCTTGGAACAATTGGCAGAGCACTTGATTAAAAATAAAATTGAGAAAAAGGACATCAATCTGTATTACAGACCTGCCGTTCGTTTCGTAAAGGATTATGCCAAGTTGTTGAAGTTATCCAAACTCGAATACGCCAAGTTGGATATGGTGTTCATAGAGGTGAATCAAAACAACATTGATAAGTTGCAGTTTTATTTGTCCCAACTGGATGAAGTCCTGAATCTGTTGTATAATGAAACAGCTGTTGAAAAGGACAAGCTGATTACCGCCTTGGACAAGAAGTATGGAGAAGGATATACACTCAAATTGAAAGATGAATATTACAATGAAAACTTGGCAGAATATGTACGCAATGTGAACAATGCCCAAAAAGCAGATGTGTATAAAGGATACTTAATTCCTAAAACAGAATACATTTATTTTGCTCCTGTTTATTCTCAAGGAGTATTGGATTATAGAACACATTTTTTCTCTCCGGTGAAGGTTATGTTCAAACATTCATTTGGTACTTACTGGTTCAATGTATTTGCTATCTGGTTCATGGTATTAATCATGTTTATAATGCTTTATTTTGATTTTTATGCGCGTATATTTGACGGGTTTAAAAAGCTGGAAAAAATAATTAATAAGTGATTGTAACTTGTACACCGCTTTACCGTTTAAGCCTTTAGTGCTTTTGCGCCCCATTAGTTTCTATTATTGAATGTTTTATGAAAAAAATTCTATTCGTTGGTATTTTCTGCGCCGTTATATCCTCTTGTGGTTCAGAGAAGGAAGCATCAAATGAAGAGTTACTACTAGATATTGCTGATTCCATTGCAATGCCTCATACGAAGATAGGTGACGAAGTGATAGGAGATTTGATTAAAGCAATTCCTTCTCCGTTGGAAATCTCTTTTTTGATTAAGGAAACGAACAAACATTACGATGTAAGTTTACTCAATGAGGCTTCTAATCAATCTAACTACACCAGTAATTTCAGTAAGGCTCTTAATTTAGGAGTATATGGAACCGACTTGGGTTACATCTCTTTATACAATCATACGGCTGATGCCATTAGTTATATCACGGCGTTAAGAGACTTATCCGATCAACTAGGGATTGGACAATTTTATAATTTTGAACAAATCAAGCGCCTGGCGTTAAACGCGAACAACATCGATTCCTTGCTTTATTTAACGACGCGTAATTTTGAAGACATTAACAATTACCTCTATGAAAAAAAGCGCTCTGAACAAAGTGTATTGATCCTTACAGGCGGTTGGCTGGAAGCTTTACATCTGTCCTGCAAAATTGCCGGAAAGACCAATAACAAAGCATTGATGGACAGGATAGCCGAACAAAAAGTTACTTTTGAACAGATTTACCTGATGCTGGACAATTACAGTCATGATCCTAAAATCAATGCGCTAGTAGACCGTTTAGGCCCATTAAAAAATGTTTTTGGCCAGATTTCGATTACTTATGAGGTAAAAGAGCAAAAAGTAAAGGAAGTAAATGGCGTATTGTCCTTTGAAAGCGAGAGCGAAAGTACCGTGCATTATACGGAAGACCACATTTATGAAATTACTAAAAATGTGGAGAACATACGCAACAGCATCATTAAATAAATGTTTAAACTTTGTAAATTGTGTAGGCTATTGCTTATTAACAAGGGGGAAAATTATGAATAAGAAATACAGTTTTTTTATTTTAATGGTTGGGTTTTCTATGGTATCATGGAAGACTTTAGCGCAATGCCAACCCGATGCTTGTATACAAAAGATCAGCGATGGTTATACGTTTTTGAAAACGTATAAAATGGAACAAATTGGAGCTGAAACGGAGTACTCTTATGTATTCAGCCGCGACACCAATTATATGATTGCCGTGTGTAGCAGTTCTGGTCCTGATGCAACAGTTAAGGTAACATTGTACGATGCTTCTAGAAAAGAAATTGCTTCAAACCTGGATAAAAAATCCAATAAGTTATACTCTGTGATTGCCTATCAATGCAAGGCAACAGGCATTTATTACCTCAAGTATACACCGGTCAATCAGGATAAAACCGATTGCTGTGTGAGTGTTCTGGGATTTAAAAAATAAAGTAATATCGAATCAGGACATGTCATCCTGATTTGTTTTTTCTAGCAATAGGTATGAGTAAGATTGTCTTAATAGCGATATGTTTCTTTGTCATGGCGCATCATCACTTGCAGGCTCAAACGGGAAGCAACAAGCATTTTCAATACACATTCGGAGGCGCCAAAAAAGATATTTTATATTCCAGTATTGAAGCAGACGATAAAGGTTTCGTTTCTATTGGTTATACAGAAAGTTTCGGGGCTGGGAATTTTGATATGTATGTCATCAAGAATGACAGTGAAGGAAAATTAGAATGGTCCAAAACATACGGTGGTCCTAAAGAAGATTACGGGCGTTCATTGGTAAAGTCTCAAGATGGACAAGGTTATTTGTTGCTGGGGTATTCTAACAGTTTTTCAGAAAACAGTTATTATGATATTTACCTGGTAAAAATTGACCTCAAAGGTGACACCCTGTGGTCCAGATACTATGGATTGGATCGCAGTGAGTATGGATATTCTATCATTGCTACAAAAGATGGAGGCTACATGCTGTTGGGTGAAGTGATCAACAACATCAACGGAGAAAAAAATGCAGACGTAATGTTGGTTAAAATATCTGCTACGGGTGATTTTGAATGGTCAAAAATCTATGGTGGTAATCTGACAGATTACTTATACAGCATAGAACAGTTGGAAGATGGTTCTTATCTGATGGGCGGGGAAACCAATAGTTTTGGAGCGGGAGAATGGGACTTCTTGACTGTACGCATAGATGAAACGGGTAAACTGCTTCTTGCTAAAACATTCGGGGCATTGTTAACTGATTATGGAAGATTTGCTACTTCCACACCTGATGGAGGGATATTGGTTGGTGGCAACTCTTTTAATTTCGGAGTGGGAGATATGGATTTTGTATTAGTCAAAACAGACAAAGATGGAAAAATAGAGTGGAGTCAATCGTATGGAGACGAAGGCGCTGAATATATGCTGGACATCAAGAAGGCACCCGATAAGAGCGGGTACTTTATTTCTGGTTATACCAACAGCTTTGGCAGTAGAGTGGAGGATATTTATTTGCTTAGTTTAAGAAATGACGGTAAGATC
>DATHPB010000212.1:0-4218 GCA_035484295.1 Cytophagaceae bacterium | reverse complement strand
GAGAATGACTTGTTTGAGTTGCAATACTTTTAGTAGAGCAATCACGTCTTGTCCAAACTGTTCGATGGTCCAAGTGCTGCGATTGTTGCCTGATTTGCCATGGCCTGCCAAATCCATTGTAATGACCTGATAAGAAGAATTGAAATAATCTACTTGTGCTTCCCAATATGTTTCATCTAAAAATGCACCGTGTACAAAAACCAGCGCGATATCACCAGTACCTGAAAGAGTATAGTTAAGGTGCACATCATGGTGTATCACCGCGACTTTGTTGGAAACATGTGTCGTTATCATAGCGGAGACTTTCCCTGATAGACCGGTAAAATCATGCCATACCGGCCGATGGATTATGCAATGGCTACTGTAAGCCGCAAAAAGTACAACAAGCGTGAGTGAACTTCAGCTTTTTTTATTATTCCTTGGTATAGGTCAGTTGTATTTTTCCATTGTTGGATTGAATGATCAATTTGGAGGGAAGAAGAGAGATGATTTTATATCTAGAACCGTCTCCAAGTACAATGCTCTGATCCATGATACCATAGGTATCGTCCACTGTTCTGAATTTTTGTTTGTCATTGATCAGATTGTGTTTGCATTTGCCACCCTGTAGAAATTTGAAATACGATTTGGACAAGTATTTTACTTGTTGAATGTATTCTTTTTTTAACAAGGCAAGACTGTCGGCTGGAATATTGGCTTCTGGCTGATTGACATCATTGGCCATCTTGTCTACCAACACTTGAAAACTGGAGTCTACATTGCTGTTGTCAAACAACAAGGTCATTTTTTGATCTTTACCTTTTAACTCGTACACGGTCAAATCCCAATTGCCGATCAGCCAATCTGCTTTGATACCTTGCGCATAAGCAGAAAAGCTTAGGTTCACAAATAGGATAATTACGGTACAACGGAGGTAATTCATGGTTATGTTATATTAATTGTATGCAATTTCATTTCTTAAAACAATTTCAATTTCCGGATTAATTGCTTTCAATTGTCGTATGAATTCTTTTTTACACTTTGGGGAGATTAATACCCGATCCGATTGCCCGTACAAAATTTCCAACCTGTCTATGGAAGCTGCGGGAGAACTGACAGGATCTCTCGTTTCTTGTATCCTTTGTATACTTTTTATGTCGATGTTTAATTCAGACATCAAGGCAGAGTTGATGCACAGCGTATCTCCTTCTACCGTATAGGTCATGCTTGTAAATACATAACTGATGCCTGTTACGGCGGTCATGTTGATGAGCAAACCTATCCATGCTTTTTCATAAATAAGGAATGCAGATGAAATGCCAAATACAACTACAATAGGAACGACAAGTTCAATTCCGATTTTAGTAGGATAGGTGGTGGTTGTCATGTCGGTAGGAGTTAGGATGATCGTAACAATAATCGGACGGCTTATCCGTCTAAAACCTTTCTACTAAATAAGGGAAAAAAAAGGCACATTTCAAAAGGCATGACCCTGTAAAAACTGAAGCTATTCTGACGTTGTGAGCATTTCCTGCAAGCGTTCCTTGCGGCTACTTTTCCAAAACCTTTTGAAGGTTTTCCCAATTCCACTGGTACAAATAACCGGCTCCTTTAATGCGTTGGTATTTCGAATGTTTATGCCCGATGACTTGTATGATCTTTTTATGCAGTGATCTTGCAATGGCAACCTCCTTCAAGACACCAGGAGACTTGTGCGTATGCTCTCCAAGCATGACAATCACGAGGTCTGCACGTTCGATTTTATTTCTCGCTTTTACTTCCCATTCCTTTTCTTTTGATGCTTCCTTTAAAGAATAATCATAGACCTCAAAAGGAGAGTGTTCTAACCTGGACTGACCGATTAAAAAATCCTTTAACAATTTGTCGTTGTCGAAGTCGAAGCTGACGAATACTTTTTTACGTGCCGACATGACGTTTGACTAAAGATAGTTTTTAAGCAAGGATTGAAACAAAGAAATGTATTCGTAATCTTCGAGTAATCTTTTATCAGGTGCTGCCGTTAGTTTTTCGTAGATATTTTTTGCCGCTCCGCCAGTACTGGCCACAGGAAGGAGCAATGCGTGAGGATGTGTCTTGGCAAAGAATTCATATTCCTTCTCCACGCCTTTCATACCGCCGATAAAGACAGCTGCTTTGAAGTCATGTTCTTCAATCATTTGATGACGCATGTGCGTGATACTTACTTTCTTGTCGGAAGTTTCAGGAATATGAGTAACATGTTTAAAAAAGAGATTCTCTTTTGGAAAGACCGTTTTAAAATAATCGGACTGGTAGAGGATCAATTGCTCTTGCAATCTGGTATTCATTTTACCAATGGCATGACGAATCATTGTGGTGATGGCCGGATGTCCGCCCCAAACCAATGATGTGGTTGGAATAACGACTTGCACAACGGCTCTTACAGCGGCCTGTATCGCTATGGCATCGGCAGTTTCATAGTATTTTTCTTTTCCGGGTGTGGGCACGCTGGCCGATAAAAATATCATAAAGACGTTACTTTGTAACAGTGGGCACACCTAATATTTGATCAAAAGCCATGCGCATGATCCACGCTTTATCTGTGACACTGTAATCACCATAAGATTTTTCCAAAGCAATTTCCAGTGTGTTTTTTACATTCTTGCATTTTGTTCCGTATTTGTGAAGTATTTTATAGGCTGCGCCTTCGTAGATGCGGTAGCAGCCGATGTGATTACCCTCGTTATAAGTGGGAGCTCCTACTGCAATCGCTTCTGAAATAATTTCGGCAACCGCTTCTATCTTTGCACAGTCTTTCGCCATTTCAACAGGTATAATGATCTGTTGCGGTATTTTTTTGGTGAATCTTGTTTTCGATAAACTGGTATCAATCGGTTCGAATGAAGAACCGTAGGCATTAACAGCCAGTAAAAACAAACATGTTATTATCCATCGTTTCATAAGTCGGAAACACATCAGCGTATAAACAGCGTCAAGTTTACGCTTATTCTTTTTGAAGAACAAGAGGCTACAACCTTTTTAAATAATCAACTGTGCAACCGTTTTTTCATGTCGTTTTTGACAGAGGGATGAAGAGTCAGGATGTTTTTAAATGCAGCCAATGTTCCCTTGGTAAAATCTCGTTTAGGAACGATGTCTGCTGTGTGAGGGTTTTGCCAAATCAATACCCAGCTGTTGCTTTCGGAGACTCTGTAGATTTTGCTCCAGGTGAGTTGGACACGGAAGGTGTCACCGATCATTTCTAGGTATTCTTCATTGAACTCGTATGAAATGTGCTCCCTGATCCTGCTGTTCAGCCGGTAGTTTCTTTTGGCTGAAAAATAAGTTGTCAAAGGGAAACCCACGATCAGGTATAACCCTAAAAAAGACTGGAGCCAAGGAAAACCATGCATCATGTCCCTGTAGTACACGAGCCAGGCCAGGATGAATATGCCTATAGCAGTTGTCACTTTAACCATGAATCTTTGATACAACAAATACAAATTGACTTTGATGTAATCGTCGAGACTCAGGTGAGTATTGAGAACGAGGTTGTTCATAGTATTGTTATTGGCCTGTGGAACTACTTTCCGCTGGATTGATAATGACGTTTATTTCTCTGGTTCCCGGAGTGATTTTTATTTTCTCAGACCTTGTTTTTTCATTGGTAAAGAAAAGGTCCAGGTAAATATAATCTTTGAACAAGCCATATAACGTATGGTTGTTTTCTACCATGGTGAAGCTCAATGCCGATAAGGTATCGCTGAGCTCAAAACAGTTCCAGTCGTTGTTTTTCTTGATTCTCTTGAGGTATAGTTTTTTCTCTATGTTGTCGCAGGTACAATGAGGTATTTTTACTCCGACAACAACCGCATCGTTTGTGTGCTTGATCAGGTTGATTTTTAAAGTCGGCAACACTTCCAGCTGGAAATCGCGGATCTTGGTGTATTTCTCATCTAGAGTCACAGCACCGCCTATGCTCACACCAGGGAAATAATAATTAGGTGGAACGATGGACAGCTTTAACGGTTTCTCCAGAAAATATCTTCTGGAAAAGGTGAACAGTTTTTTTCTGTCGGAATAGACCAAAATAGGATCCGCCACTCCTTCCATGTCCCAGTTGACGTTTACATGCAAGTCCGTTACCGGAGTCCGGGTGTCGGCGCGAATGAACTTGAACGTGTAATTTTGTGCCGTTCCTTGTAAGGAAATCAAAAGGAGAAAGAACAGGAATGGAATAGATTTTTGAAAACTCATGGT
>DATHPB010000211.1:0-7305 GCA_035484295.1 Cytophagaceae bacterium | reverse complement strand
GTACAACCGTTTCTTCTAAAATAGAAATAAGTTGGTTAAGATGAGTTCCTGTACTTTTTAAGGCACTCTGAAAATGAATGTGATCGGAAAAAGTCGTTATCCCGAATGCGTCTCGTTGTTTTTGAAACAATTGAAGCAAGCAGGCAGTCGCAAGGATACTGAATCTAATCTTGAGATGATTGTCTTGGGGATAAAACATAGAACCGGATACATCCAATAATATATAACATCTAAGGTTGGTTTCTTCTTCGTATCGTTTAGTGTACAAACGATCTGTTTTGGCAAATACTTTCCAATCGATATGACGTGTACTTTCCCCTGGATTATAAATACGATGTTCTGCAAATTCTACTGAAAAGCCATGAAAGGGAGATTGATGCAAGCCTGTAATAAAGCCCTCTACTTGTTTACGGGCGAGTAGGTCCAGGTGCTTAAATATTGAAATATCTTCCAGATTAATCTTCATAGAGGCCGAGATAATAGGCTTTTATAGATACTAAGCGATTAAATTACCTTTATTTACCCCCTTAATTTGTGCTATTCAAAGGGAATAGTTAATTTATTTGAAACTTAATTAAAAAAAATTACATTTACTTACATTTTATAACCTATAAAATTTTAGAGTACCGTGGAAGAGAACAAAGACAAGGAGCACGTTGAAATTTACTCTAAGCGAGTAAAGGCAGGGAAGCGAACTTATTTTTTCGACATCAAATCTACTCGTTCCAACGATTATTATTTGACAATAACAGAAAGTAAGAAGAGATTTAAGGACGATGGCTTTTTTTATGAAAAACATAAGATTTTTCTTTATAAAGAAGACTTTGGTAAGTTTCTTGAAGCCCTGCAACAGACGGTTGAACACGTAAAAACAGAACTTTTGCCAGATGTTGATTTTGAAAAATTTAATCAAGCAACAGAAGAAGAAGAAAATACTACCGGTGGTGATACAGAATTGAAATGGGAATAACCCTTGGCTCTGAATAAAGGAGCTTTTTTTCATTTTTGTTACTTCAATGCTCTTTTTAACGAAGAGTGTTCTATTTTTGTAAAGTATATACATAACTATTGTGAAATAATGGGTTTGCAGTGTGGGATCGTAGGATTGCCAAATGTGGGTAAGTCGACCCTTTTTAATGCGTTATCAAATGCAAAAGCGGAGGCTGCCAATTATCCGTTTTGTACAATTGAACCAAATGTAGGAGTCGTTACTGTTCCCGATGTACGTTTAGGTATATTGGAAGATCTGGTTCATCCGGAAAGAGTATTACCAGCTGTAATAGAATTTGTAGACATTGCAGGTTTGGTAAAAGGAGCCTCTAAAGGGGAAGGTTTGGGGAATAAGTTTCTCGCTAATATCCGGGAAGTAGATGCTATCATTCATGTCATACGTTGTTTTGAAGACGATAATGTAGTTCACGTAGCAGGAAAAGTCGATCCAATTGCGGATAAAGAAATTATAGATACTGAACTTCAGTTGAAAGACTTGGATTCAGTAGAAAAGAAAATCGCTAAAGTAGAGAAGGCTGCAAAAGCAGGAGATGCCAAAGCTAAGAAGGAGCTGGCGAATCTAATGTTATTCAAAGAGCACTTACTACAAGGCAAAAGCGCTAGAAGCCTTGATCTTGACGAGGAAGATAAAAAGGTAGTTGACGACATTCACTTACTTACCATTAAAAAAGTTATTTATGTAGCTAATGTTGATGAGAAATCGTTGCCTGATGGTAATCAGTATGTAGAAAAACTAAAAGCAGCTGTAGCAGAGGAACATGCAGATGTCATAGTCTTGTGTGCTGCCATCGAAGCGCAAATTGCAGAACTGACCGACGAGGAAGAAAGGGCATTGTTTTTGCAAGAATACAAGCTAACCGATTCAGGACTGAACAAACTGATTCAATCTTCCTTCTCTTTGCTTAATCTTATTACGTACTTCACTGCGGGAGTGAAAGAAGTAAGGGCTTGGACAATTAAGAAAGGATGGAAGGCTCCACAAGCCGCTGGTGTAATACATACTGATTTTGAAAAAGGATTCATTAAAGCCGAAGTCATTAAGTTGAAAGATTTCCAGCAGTTTAAAACAGAAGTTGCTTGCCGAGAAAATGGAAAGAGTTCAATAGAAGGGAAGGAGTATTTAGTGGAAGATGGAGACATTATGCACTTTAGATTCAATGTTTAAACTTTGAAACGAATTTTGTAGTTTTGTTGTTCAAGAAATCAGAAGTATAATTTTAATATTTTTTCTAAAACAGATAACGTCGTGAGAGTAAGAATAATTTTTGGTTTAAAAAATAAAGGAGCATATGTTCCTTTTCACCATCAGTATTTGATACACGAGTTCGTACAACCGTATATAGAGCGTTACGAGAGTTCTATTGGTAAGACGGCTGACAACTATAATTTCTCTGCGTTAAAAGGACAGACTAGAGTTGGAAAGGATGGTTTGCATTTCTATTCGAGTAAAGTGACATTGGTCTTTTCCTCCATAGATAAAGAGCTGATTGATTCAGTAATCAAGGGTATTTTCTCACAGGAAGAAGTGAGTATCGGAAGATTGGAACTTAATCCTATGAATGTCGATATGGAACAAGTTCCTGTGTTGACAAATGAAACCAAGTTTATTTGCTTGTCTCCTTTAGCCATTGTTCATCCTAGTGAAGGTGGAATTGATGCTAAGCGTTTTGTGAGTCCAACCTTGGATGAGTTCTCTGATCATCTTTTTGAAAGTACGATGATGAGAATGGAGAAGGCCGGTTATACTCAAGATCAGTTGGCGGCTTTTTTTAAATTTCAATTGGTACCAGATGCCGATTATTTGGGTAAAATTAAGAACGAAGAGAAAAAGTTCGCTCGTATTTTCCCTGTCTATTTCGAAGGAAACAAAGCGGAAGTAAGAGGTTACACTTTTCCGTTCACTTTGTATGCAGATCCGGAAGTGCAAAAATTTGTTTTCAATGCTGGTATAGGAGTATTGACTGACAGAGGATTTGGAATGCTGGACATTGCGAATGCAGATCCTAACCAAAGAGTGACGGCATACGAAATCAAATAATATAAGTTTTAGTTATTCGTCATCTATCGATTGAAGTTCGTATTACCCACTGAACTCATCGTTTGATAGCCTATGATACGGTCGTAAAATTCCCCAGGTACTCGGTAATAAACGATGATGTCGTATACGTTTTCTGTAGCATTGTAATTCCCTTCGTAGTAATTCTCTTCCATTCCTTTGCCTGTTACAAAATAACGGTAGTTGTATATACCTTGTTTCAAGAGAAAGCTGACTTCGTATGCTTCAGTTTCACTGTTGTATTTCATCTTGTTTTCTGGTGCAAGGTCCCAATTACTAAGTGCTCCGTACACATATACATTCGCGCCAGGCATTTCTTTGGTCTCTAGTGAAAAGTGTACCTTACCGTAATCAGGTTCTATTCTTGTTCCTCCTGTTTCATAATTTTGAACATACATACGACCATCCAAATCCTCCCACAAGATGTAGGTATTAGAAGCCCTCGTCTTATCAATGGCGAGTAATATATCGGTACTATCAGGACGTTTAATAATGCGACCTACATTAAATCCATTGAAATAAAAACTACGCATGTCGAAGTAACGGTATTCGTTCCCTCCGGGGAAAGTGGTAGCGTCGTTATAATAAGTATATTCCAGTTGCCTTAAATCTTCTCGAATATACATTGGAAGTAATTTCGGAGTGGCTGTTCTCCAATCGTAGTTTTGACGAATAATTACGTTCAGTTGTGTAGCAGGATTGACGACATTATAGCTTGGATAAAGGATATTGAAACTCACCATCTGGTGTGTTTTTACTTTGGTAGTATTGTTGGGAAATCCAACTTGTCCGACAATATCAAGATTGTTTTCTATAACTAGAAAACGACGAGTAAGCAATACCTTATCTTCGTTGCCTTCTTCGTATACTTTAATGAAAAAATTACCACTTACCAGCATAATTGGTAGTGGGGCTGCGTAATGAGTGAACCCTATTTTGGTAGCGGCAGAGAATTGACGACTTTGAATAAAGATCTCATTGAAATCTTTCATATACTGTATGCTCCTGAGATTAGAAGGTTGCCAGTCTGCATTGCAATGAACAATTTTGAAATAATAAGAATCAGCTTCATCTCTCAATTCATCAAATTCAAGTGATAGATCCTGATTCGATAAATAAATAATGGGAACAATTGCTGTATCTCTTGTTGTAGAATAAAACTGTACCGTTTTTATCGTGGATTTATAAATCGCATCTATGGCGGGAACTTCCGCATGGAGCTTGTGGAATGCAATCCCTAAGAAACAAACTAATATAGGTAGGACTTGTTTTTTCATGTTGCCAAAAATATGTAACGCTTAGTCGGTGATTAAAGTATGAAAAAGACGGTTCGGATTAGAATGATGTTCATTCCAATTCCATCATTTTGGTTTCCCATTCGCTTTGTTTGCGTTGCAACAAAGGTTGAAGAGCTGCATGTTTTTCTGTATAACGTTTTAGCTCCGCTGATTGTTTGTATACTTCATCGGAAGCTAGTTTGTCTTCCACTTCTTTAAGCTCTTTTTCCAGTTCTTCTATTTCGTTTTCCAAGAGAGTGATTTCTTTTTTTATTTTCTTCACCAGCTTTTCATCGATCGTTGTTAAAGGTTTAGGAGTTTGCTCTTTTGCCGGATTCGTTTTTATGGGCTTGGATGTAAACTCTTTTTTCTCGCTGATTTCTCTGGTAGCGTTCCATTTTACGAATTCATCGTACGTACCTGGATATTCTTTTATTTGATGGTCTTCAATCCACCAGATCTTGTTGGCAGTTTCCCTTACAAAATGTCGGTCATGGGAAACGATCACTACTGTTCCTTCATATTGAGCCAAGGCTTGTATCAATCGATTGACTGAAGACATGTCCAAGTGGTTGGTTGGTTCATCCAGCAATAAAAAATTTGATTGAGATACCAGTGTTTTGGCTAAGGCCACTCGTGCACGTTCTCCGCCTGACAAGACTTTTATTTTTTTGAATACGTCATCGCTTGAAAACAAGAAGCAACCTAATATGCTGCGCAGTTCAGTTTCTGTTTTGGCGCTCCCCATGGTTTTTAGCTCATCGAGCACTGTGTTTTCTACAGTAAGCGATTCCAATTGATGTTGTGCGTAAGAGTAACTTTCTACTTGATGTCCAAAAGTATGGTCACCTTGAAAAGCTTCTTCTCCAGAAATAATTCGCAACAAAGTGGACTTACCTTTTCCGTTGGCACCAATCAAGGCAATCTTATCACCACGTTCTATACGAGCAGTAGCATTTTTTAGAATGTGCAGGTTACCATAGCTTTTGTGAATCTTATCTAGGTTTACAATGCTTCTTCCTGGTTGTACGCGCATGCTAAAACGGAAAATCACTTTCGCTTCCTCGTCCGGAATTTCTTCGATGATGTCCATGCGTTCCAACGATTTTATTCGAGATTGCACTTGTCGAGCCTTTGTGGCTTTGGCCTTGAAGCGTTCTATGAATTTTTCCGTTTGTCTTATTTTTGCTTGTTGATTTTCGTAGGTATTCTTTAAAATTTCAGAACGCAGTTCTCTTTCTTCTAAGTAGTATGTATAATTACCTTGGTAGATTTCAATGTCTTGGTGTTTTACCTCTACGATCATGTTGCAGGTATGATCCAAAAATTCCCTGTCGTGAGAGACCACGATAGTAGCACCTTCGTAATCCATCAGGTATTCTTCTATCCATTGTATGGAAGGTAAGTCCAAGTGGTTGGTCGGTTCATCAAGCATGAGCAATGACGGTTTTTGCAGCAATAGTTTGGCCAGCATCACACGCATTCTCCAACCTCCGGAGAAATTTTTTAATGGTTTGGTCAGGTCTTCTGTACGAAAGCCAAGCCCTTCCAGTATTTTTTCTGTTTGAGATTGTATAGAATAGCCGTCAAGACTTTCAAAACGCTCTTGCAAACTACTTAGTTTATAAACCAGGTCTTCATGGTAATCCGTTTCCATTTGCCGAATAACTTTGTCCATCTGTGCCTGTACTTCATTGGCTTCGGCAAAAGCTTCCATCGCTACAGCTAAAATGCTGTCTTCGCTTTGATACGAAAGTAAATCTTGATTTAAGTAACCAATGGAACAATCGTTACTTTTTGAAATGGATCCCTCGTCAGGAGTGATATCTCCATTGATCAATTTCAGTAAGGTGGATTTTCCTGTACCATTTGCTCCGATCAATCCAATTTTATCTTTGGGTTTAATTTGTAAAGAGATGTCTTCGTAAATCGGACGAGCACCGATATAATAGGATAAATTGTGAATAGTAAGCATAATACAAAGGTAATATATCCAATCCTTCTTTTTAAATTTGTAAGCCAAATTAAGAATTATGAGGAAACCAGAGTTTGATGATATTTTTATGCAATTGGCCGAAAACTTAGCTTTACGGTCTCATTGTATAAAAAGGCAAGTAGGAGCTGTATTGACAAAAGATACAAGGATTGTTTCTATTGGTTATAATGGACCTCCTAAAGGCACACATAACTGTGATGAAGAGTGGCCTGAAACGGGGTGTCCGAAAGATTCTAAAGGTAGCTGTTCATTGGCCCTGCACGCAGAACAAAATGCGATCATCTTTGCATCCAACAATGGTTCGCAATTAAAAGGTTCTACTTTGTATGTTACTTTGTCTCCCTGCTTGTCTTGTGCACGTCACATTTTTTCTGTAGGCATTGAAAAAGTAATCTATCTTCATTCTTATGCCGATTACAAAGGGCTTGCAGAAGATGAAGGGGTTGCATTTCTTAAAAAGTTTGGTGTAGCGGTAGAGCGCTACCAACCTAAAAACGTTTAACCTGTTATTTTCAGGAATGATCTCCAGTGGAAAATGGAATCCATTTTTTTAAATGATATTCACTTCTGTCTCGAGTTGAATGCCGAATATTTCCCAGATGGAATGTTGAATGGAATGCGCAAGTTGTTTGATGTTTTCTCCCTGAGCATGTCCATGATTGACCAATACAAGAGCTTGGTCTTTGTGTACGCCATAAGTGCCAAAGTTTTTTCCTTTCCATCCTGCTTTTTCGATGAGCCATCCTGCCGGAACTTTTACTTTGTACGCATCAATAGGATAACTGACAATATCGGGATAGGTATTTTTTAACGAATGGAATTGATTGATGCTGATTTCAGGATTTTTAAAAAAACTTCCGGCATTACCTATTTGTGTGGGATCTGGTAATTTGGATTGTCGAATGGCGATCACCGCATTGCTGACATCCTGGATGCTAGGATAATGAAGGCCCATTTTTTCCAAT
>DATHPB010000210.1:0-4147 GCA_035484295.1 Cytophagaceae bacterium | reverse complement strand
TTGATATTATAAACCTGAGCTGTCAGGTGCGGTACTGGCTGTCGTATCTTGAGGTTGTTGTGTATCGCTGGCCGGAGCTTGTTTGGCTTTGCTTGCTTTTGCTCTGTCAATGTTGACGCTGCCAGAACCTTCTGCGTTAGCTTCTGGTTTTTCTACAAATAAGTTGATGCATAAGCAGAAAGTAAGTAACCCTATTGCAAATCCCCAGGTTAGTTTTTCTATGATGTCTGTTGTACGTTTTACTCCCATCAACTGACTGGCGCCGCCCAAACTATTGGACAAGCCGTTACCTTTTGAGTTTTGAGCAAGCACCGCTAACACTAATAATACAGCGGAAAGAATAATTAAAATGGAAAATAAAAGTGTCATTAGGAGTATAAGTTATTTTTTAAATCTTCAATTCGGGAAGCAAAGTAAGGCTTTTTTTCTGGATTTTTCAACATTAATTCTTCAAAGACTTCGATGGCTTTAGAATATTTTCCTTGTAAAATCAATAATTGAGCGAAATTTTCAGAAGCAGGCAGGTTCTCAAGACGACTGCTTTGTTCTGATAAGTCTTCTTCTACAGCAGGCACGGTCATTTTTTGAGCAGGTTTAATGGTGGGTTCTTCCTGAATGAATTTATTGAGGATCAGGTTGACTTTGTCTTTACTGATGTTCTTGAGACGTCGTTTTCGTTTATTATGTTCCAAATAACTCAACAAGAAATCAACTTCGTTACTGGTACTCACTATGTCACCCGACTGACTGCTTTCAATATGACTAGGTGTTACGTCAGCAACAGGAAAATCTTTGGCTATCTCTTCAACCTTTTCCTTGTCTTTCAACAAGCGGTCTGTGATGGTGTTTTTTTGAACTTCTTTAAATTCTGTATAATCAAAAAACTCTGATTGCTCAGGTGGCATGCTGAACAGATCCATCTTTTTATCTTCCGGATGTTCTGTTTTGATGAAGTCGTTGATCAGACTTTGGGGCAATATTTTTTTATCACGCTTTGGCCAATCTATTTTTTTAGGAGAAGTAACATCATTGGTTTTTTCTGCCGCATCAGGTGTTGGAAGTTGTTCAAAAGGTAATACTTTCTCAAAGATATTTACCTGAGGTACGGATACTAATTCTGAATCATCTTTATTGATACCTGCCGCTCTGTTCCGTGCTTGACGCAACGAAGACAGTGTCTCTTCGAGGTTACGCAACAAGTCATCCTGTTCTGTGGCCTTGTTAATTGGGGCAAAAGAGGAGACGAAAGTATCTGGGGCGAGCGTTTCAGCAAGTTTTGGACGTGAGGCTTCATCATCAGGAGCCGTTGTGGAATATTGGGAAATTACAGATTCGTCTGTTAAAGAAATCCAATACTTCAGTTTTTTTCTATCCAGCATTCCTGCCGATGCCTGGTGCAACATCTTCTCGTAAGTCATGTGACCTGCCATATAGGCTGATTTAGTCAGCAAGATTTTAGCAGGTTGGCAATAAGGATATTGCTCTACGATTTTTTGTAGAGCCTTTACGTGTTCAGGCTTGACGAGTGCCGGATTTTCAATCAGTCTATTGAATGTAAATTTATCCAAGGGTTAAATGATTACCAATTAGAAGTGGTTTTAGTGAAAATATCAAAAACAATTTGATTTAAAATGAAATCTACCAAATCACTTTCTACAGAAGACAAGGATTGGTTCTGGTTGAAATCTTTGTAAAAAGGAAAGACCTGACTAAAGTTTTGTTTTTCGTCTTTGGTATTGATAAAATTAACTTGAACGGCAATGGTCAAACGAGTTTGTGCCGCTGTTTCATTCGCTAAAGGAGCGAGAGGAGCGACCGTATACTTTGTGATGTAACCGCTCAATTGCCAGTCTCCATTGGTTTGAACAATCAATAATTTGGAGTTGCTTTGGTAATAGTCCTTCAGTTTTTCGGTCAATGTTTGTGTAATAGTAGGTGGCCCACTTCCTGATTCATTGTAGAATACCGGAATACTGATGGTCTTTATATCAGGAGGAATGGCACCTCCCGTGAAATTGTAAACTCCGCATCCGGAAAATAATACAGACAGGAGCAAAAAGAATAAAAGAGAAAAGTTTTTTATAGTCATGCTGTATTAATCTTCTTCGATCTGATATTGCTTGATCTTACGATACAATGTACGCTCGGAGATACCAAGATCCTTGGCGGCATACTTGCGTTTGTTTTTATTCCTCTTCAATGCCTTTACTATCATCTCTTTTTCTATTTCGTCCAGTGAAAGAGATTCTTTGTCGTCTTCTTCGTGTACAATATCCTGGATGGTATCGATATTGATGGGTTGTGTTTTTTTACTGTCAGGAAGAAGATAGGTTGGTGATGTTATTGCCGTTTCTGTTTCAGCATTTGTCGTATAATCGTGTTCGGCCAGTGTCTGTTCGTGTTGTTTCATGAGTTGAGGATTATAATTTCCTTCCTGCATGAGCGTGTTGACTAATTTTTTCAAGTCTGACACGTCTTTTTTCATGTCAAACAATATCTTGTATAAGATATCCCTTTCAGAAAAATCTTCTTTGTGATTGCCCTTATTGTCGCGTAACAAAGCCGGAAGATTTTTTTCGCTGGGTAAGTATTTTAATAAAGTTTCTTTACTGATTTCCCGATTGGTTTCCAATACCGAGATTTGTTCAGCCAAATTTTTCAGTTGCCGAATGTTGCCAGGAAAACGGAATTTGAGCAATTCAGCTTTTGCTTCTTCTGTCAGCTTGATGGGACTGATGCGGTACTTGTCAGCGAAGTCTAGGGAGAATTTCCGGAAAATCAATTCAATGTCTTCTCCTCGTTCACGAAGCGGAGGAACGAAGATCGGTACGGTATTCAACCGATAATACAAGTCTTCTCTAAAACGTCCTTTCTCTACGGATTGTAGCAGATTTTGATGCGTGGCTGCAATGACACGCACGTCTGTTTTTTGTATTTTGGAAGAGCCGACACGAATGAATTCTTTATTCTCCAATACGCGTAGCAAGCGAGCCTGCGTGCCTAAAGGCATTTCACCAATTTCATCCAGGAAAATAGTCCCTTTATCTGTGACCTCAAAATATCCTTTACGTGCGTCGTGCGCTCCAGTGAATGACCCTTTTTCGTGACCAAATAATTCGGAATCAATGGTGCCTTCGGGAATAGCTCCACAGTTGATGGCTATGAAAGGTCCATGTTTCCTAGTGCTGAGGCTATGAATGATCTTTGAAAAGGATTCTTTACCGCTTCCGCTCTCTCCTGTAATCATGACAGTCATATCGGTGGGAGCAACTTGTACGGCAACCTGTATGGCATGATTCAACAACGGAGAATTACCGATGATTCCGTAGCGTTGTTTAATGCTTTGTATTTCTTCTTGTATTGTCATAAAGAATTTACCCTACAACTTCTCCAAATAAAGTAGCCGTGTTGCAATCGGTCACATGCACCATTACATATTGTCCTTTTTCATAATGTTTTCTTGGGAAAAGGACAACGGCGTTATTGCTGCATCGGCCTCTCAGGTAATCGTCGCTTTTTTTAGAAAAACCGTCTATCAATACTTTCATCGTTTTTCCGACAGAACGTTTGTTCTTGATCAATGCTGTTTCTCTGTGCAGCGTAATGATTTCAGTTAAGCGTCTGTTTTTGACATCGTCTGGTACATCATCGGTATATTTTTTAGCAGCAGGAGTTCCAGGTCTTTCTGAATAAGCAAACATGTAGGCATAGTCGTATACTACCTCTTCCATGAGTGCAATGGTATCTTGGTGTTCTTCTTCTGTTTCACCGCAGAAACCGGTGATGATATCTGTTGCAATGCCACAGTCTTCACCCACGATGGTTTTGATGGCTTTGATTTTTTCCAGGTAAAACTCACGCGTATAATTTCTTGCCATGCGATCCAATATACGGTTGTTGCCGCTCTGTGCCGGAAGGTGAATATACTTGCAGATGTTTTCATACTTTGCCATAGTATGCAACACCTCATCGGTAATGTCTTTAGGATGTGAGGTACTGAAACGGATGCGAAGGTCAGGATTAACCAAAGCGACCATTTCCATGAGCTGGGCAAAGTTTACTTTTTCCGATTGATCTTCCGATTCCCATTTGTAAGAATCTACATTTTGTCCGAGTAAAGTAATTTCCCTGTATCCGTTTTGAAATA
>DATHPB010000209.1:0-4387 GCA_035484295.1 Cytophagaceae bacterium | reverse complement strand
TTATCATTCGATATCAACGCTCCTCCTCCGGATGTAGTAATGATTTTATTGCCATTAAAAGACAAAATACCATACGTTCCAATTGTACCGGGATGTCTGTCCTTGTAACGAGAACCCAATGCCTCGGCTGCATCTTCTATTAGGATGACATCGTATTTTTCGCAGATGGTTTGTAACTCGTCTATTTGAGCAGGCATTCCATAAAGATGAACCAAAACAAAGGCTTTAGGTTTTTTGCCTTTTTGAATCAAATCGAGAATGGCCCGTTCCAAAAACACAGGAGATGCATTCCATGTTTTCGCTTCGCTTTCAATAAAGACAGGTATTGCTCCCTGATATACGATAGGATTGGCAGAAGCGCTAAATGTAAAGGTAGAACACAGCACATAATCGCCCGCTTTTACATCAGCAAGGATTAAAGCCAGGTGAAGCGCCGCTGTACCAGCACTCAACGCCGCTGCATGAGTCGCACCTGTATAGTTTTGCAAATCTTCTTCAAATCCATTAACATGAGGTCCCAATGGAGCAATCCAATTGGTATCAAACGCTTCTTTTACAAACTCGAATTCTTTACCACCCATATTGGGAGAAGAAAGGTATATTTTGGGTTTCATGAATTGTAATGGTTAGTCGTTAGTTTGTTAATCCTTAGCATCGACTGACAAACTTTAAGTCTATGATTCGTTGGTATATTTTATAAGTCTTGCAGGATTTCCTACCACTACTGCATAATCGGGTACATCTCTGAACACTACAGATCCCGCACCAATCACGCACCACTTCCCTATTTTTATGCTTGGAATCACCACTGCTCCAACACCGATCAACGTGCCTTCTCCCACCGACGCATGACCACAAAGTACTGCCTTAGGCCCGACATGTGCGTAATCGCCAACCTTACAATCGTGTTCAACGACCGCTGTCGTGTTGATAATAGCATGTTTTCCGATTTGAGCAGAAGACTGAATGACTGCACCATGCATAACGACTGTTCCTTCTCCGATGGAAGCATCAATAGATAATAAAGCAGAGGGGTGGACAGCTGTTCCAAATTGTTTTCCTGCAAGTCTTTCCGCAATTTTTGCACGAATGGTATTTGCTCCGATTGAAATAATCAAAGGTTCTTCCGTATTAGAAGTCAAGTAATCTCCATTTACGGCATAGCCTTTTAAAGAGGTTACCTTTGGATTCTGATCGAACAATCCTTTGATCTTCACACCTGCATCAAGCAGGCAATCCATGATGACTTTAGCATGTCCACTGGCTCCTATTAAATACATACGCTACTTTGTTCCGGTAAATTTTTCCATGGTGACCGATGTTTCAGAACTGATTCCTTCGCTTTTGAACACCTTGAGGATCGTCAAAAATACTATTTTAAGATCGATGAGCAAAGACAAATGTTCGACATACCATACATCCAATTCGAATTTTCGCTCCCATGAAATGGCATTTCTACCATTGACCTGTGCCCATCCCGTAATACCCGGACGTATCTCATGTCTTCTCGCCTGCAAAGATGTGTACAAGGGTAAGTATTCTACCAATAAAGGCCGAGGACCAATTAAAGACATATCGCCTTTAATGACATTCAACAATTGCGGGATTTCATCCAATGATGTTTTTCTTACCCATTTCCCAAACAAAGTCAACCTATCAGCATCTGGTAATAACTCACCCTGCGCACCTTTCTTGTCGTTCATCGTTTTAAACTTCATCACGGTAAACAAATGACCGTGTTTACCAGGACGCGTTTGAAAAAAGAAAGGATGTCCATCATTTAAGACATACAGCACAACAACAACGATAACAAATACAGGTGATGCTACAGCAAAAGCCAAAACAGACACTATCAAATCAATCCATCTTTTGATAAAATTACGATACATCAGATTTGCTTTAAATGCTCCAAATATTGCTGGGCCAATTTTTCCCGATCAAAAGAGGTCTTCGCGTATTCATAACCTCTTAAACCTTGAATAATCAATTGACTTCTGTTTTGTAAATAAAAATCGATCTTCTCTATATAGTCCTTTACATTTTCGGGTTCAACATATACACCCGCTTCAGCCTCTTCCACTAATTGCCTGGAAACACCATCAATAGCCATTAGTATAGGTTTCTTGCAGGCCATATAGTCAAAGGTCTTATTGGAATAAACCGTTTTAAATGTATCTACTTTTTTCAATACCGAAGCACCTAAATCTGACGCCAAAATGTATTTGAATACTTCCTTCTTAGGTACAGGATCTACAAACCGAACATTCGTCAATCCTCTTTTTTGTGTTTCTTCCTTTAGCATCTTCTTTTGCATACCATCTCCAATCAGTAAAAACAATACCGGTCTATCCTTGATCTGCTCAGCAACATCTATCAGTTGAATCAGGTGATTAGCCACACCGTGAGCACCAACATACGTAATGAGTAATGTATCTTCCTTTACACCGATTTCTTTTCGAAACGATGACGCATCAAACGTTTTTAACAATTCTTCTGTCAATGAAAAATCTGCGGCATTGGGAATATAAATCAACTTCGAAGCAGGCACATTTTTCTTCATCAAGAGCGTATCCCGAAATGCGGGGGTCAAGACATTGATCAAACGAGCATGTTTATATACAAAAGCTTCGAGCCAATAAGAAATACGAATGATTAATTTATTAGTCACGACCCCTGTATCTATAGCGGACTCTGGCCACAGGTCCCGGATTTCAAACACATAGGGAATTCTTTTTACCTTGGATAACAAGTAAGCCGTAATGCCCACAAACAAAGGAGGTGAAGTGACCAAGATCAGATCATATTTGCCTTTGGCTTTAAAAACACCCGCCCATAAACTAAAAAACACAAAAGAGAAATACCCCCACAAACGGCCTATGAAATTAACATTGTAACTTTCTGAAACGTGGCAACGAATAACTTCCACTTTATCATCGTAGCGATCGCACACAAAATATTCTCCTTTGTATTTTTCTGCTTTGCCTGAAGCATTGGCATGAATCATTCCAGCTAATACTGTAACGTATATACCTTGCTCTCCCCATACCCTCGTCATTTCATTGAAACGAGATCCACCCGAATCATTTTTCTCTAAAAAATATTGATGTATCAACAGTATTCTCATATTCTATTTTAAGTGATCCACTCGATGCGGGTAGTCAATTTATTTCCTAATGTTGTATAAGCAATGTCTTTTGTTTTTTCTTTTGTTCCATAATAAGAAGAATACCATCCTTCTTCTTCTACCGGTGAAACAGCTTGTCCGTCCTGATCTGTCGATAAGAAACGGAGAGATCGATGTCCCGATACGGAAGGATGCCAACGTTGGATCATCGGCAACGACGATGGTTTATTGATCAATTCATCTTCTACCTCCCACACCAATTTGTTTTTCCATTTGGTCACTTTACGTCGATGTTGTATTTTCCCGCCAAGTTGTAGAAACACAGGTATGGTACCAACCATAACCACCTTCTCATCGTCTTCTTCTATCTTTGCCTCTTTCCATGTTGTCCAATGCCACCAAATGAAACGTGGACCTTTCAACATTTGATCCAGATCCCCCAACATGACAGTGTTATGTCCTTTCGTGCCCGCAAAATAACGAATGGTTTGTTCGTCGGTATTATACAAGTAAGACCCCGCATCACGCAATACATTCTCTCCATGAATCCAAACATCAAGGTGGAGATTGTCCGCTTGAGCAGGACGATCTTTATATGCACCGCAGCGCATGAAAGACAAAGACATGGAGTCCTTATGAATGTAATATCCTCCTCTTTTAAAAGATTCGGAAATCATTTTTTCCGATGCAGAAGCAGGAGCTCTTTCTCTGCGGCGTACATCGAAACCATACCAAGCCGCATCTTCCAACCAATGTCCACTCTCCGCATACAAATTCTTTTTATCCAAAATGAGAGACGCTGTATTTAACAAAGGACGGTAATCTCTAAAATCAGTCTCGGATAAAGGAAAAAACCAAGCTCCATCGTTGTTCCCGTAATTCGGCAACTGGCCACTGGCATCATCCTGACAGGCGTATAGAAAATGTAACGACTTTCTTGCTCTGCTGTACACTACCTCTGACAATTCTTCTTTGTTCAGCTCCGATAATCGAATCGCCCAGGACATCAATTGTAGCACAACACGGTGATAATTCATCGAGAACTGCAAGTACGTACCGTCCGGATATACCTGGTAAGTAACCTCTTCTTGCAACCAGCGTTTACCCAGTACTTTCCACTTTTTTGCCACAGGATAAAAAGGGAACATCAGACCGCTAAGGTATAATGCCAGGCATTCTGTGATGGCGTGGTTGTTGCGCACTGCAATCCGTGAAAACTCAATGTTGTCAAACACGTGTTCCAGTTGACGATAGATCGAATTA
>DATHPB010000208.1:0-5157 GCA_035484295.1 Cytophagaceae bacterium | reverse complement strand
AGACCGCCGATTAAAAAAACGTGCCGCAAAAAAAAGTAAAAATATACCACAGATTAATAAATGTTCTTGAATAACCCCTTTCCTCACCAATCATGCAGTTTTAGTTATGTTATGGTACAATCAATCATGTGTGAACATATTTCCGTGGCAAAATACAACCGTCGGAAACTATTTGTTTATTGTTTCTCTTAGTATATTGAATTTTAAAACGACAAAACCATGACAAAAAAAACCAAACGCATCCTGATCATCCTTGTGTCTATTGTCGTTGTACTTGTAGGACTTTTCAAGTTCATGCAGTACAACACAAAAAAAGCGAGTCCTGAATCGACTGCTACTTACACCGGCAATGGAAAAAACATTTCTGTTTTCTACTGCAGACCTTCCAAAAAAGGACGTGAAATTTTCGGCACGCTTGTTCCCTATGACAAAGTGTGGCGCACCGGTGCCAATGAAGCTACTACGTTCACAACAACCACTGATCTCAAGATCGGCGAACAGACACTGCCGGCTGGCAAGTACACCTTATGGACCGTTCCTGGTAAAGAAGAATGGAACGTAATTTTTAACTCCAAACAATACGGATGGGGTGTCTCCTTTGGAGGAGAAGCAAGCCGAGAGCCTTCATCAGACGTGCTTCTAGTTAACGTACCTGTTGAACACCCGAACGAACCTGTAGAACAGTTTACCATTTCATTCGAAGGACAGGATCCGGTGAAGATGGTACTCGTATGGGACCAGACGCGTGTAGCGGTGCCTATACAATAGCGCTTTCCTCTCTTAAATAAAAAAAACCACAGCTCAATCTGTGGCTTTTTTTATTTCTTTCATTCAGCATCCATCTTATTTGCTCACGATTATTTTATGTACCTTCAAGTCATTGCCATCGTCCGTTTTCAAAATATACATTCCATTAGGGTGAGTGCTGAGGTCCACTTCTAACGTCTCCGTAATGTCAGCATCAAGCAATCGGGTACCGACCAGATCATAGATCATGATGTGATGAACTGAAGAAGGCATGTGGAGTTGAAAATGACCATTGCTTGGATTCGGATATACCAAGTACTGCTTGTCTTGTTCTGTCTCATCATTGAAAAGACCCGGTACAGGTGAAGTCATTTCTGCCGATTGCCTCATCCTTATGTTGCCGCATGGTGTAGTAATGTTTGCTTCGAAATCAGGACTTCTTATATCAACGTTCGGATTTATATTGATTTCATCCGAGGCCTCCAATATAATATGACTGTAGGTGTTAATGATTAGGTTACCGCTACAATTGGGTTGTCCTAAATTGATCGTCTTACCTGTAACATCTATTTCGGGAGGAAAGTTATTAGCTGCATAAGGAAAATAACAAATATTCTGTTCAATAAAAGCATACTCCGCCGTCTTCAAGCTGAAATTTTTCAAAGTAAAATCATCTCTTGAAGATACACCATCCAACGCCCTGGCCTCTATCCACAGTTGATTATAAACCATATCCGAAGCTACAAAATTAATCTTAAAGTGTTGAAATGAGTAACCAATACATTGCGGGAATGTATATCCCAATTCATATGTATTGTATGTACCACTAGCCGGCAAAGGATCTGTACCATCTCCTTTTCCAGGTTTCAAGCCATTGGCCAGAAATAAAACCAATTCAGAGCTGCTATAAGCACCTGTATTAACACTGGCATCAAATTCAAGGCTATACACCACATTGTTCGTAAAGTAGGAAGGAGATTGCCAATAAACACTCCCGCTTTTAATATACCCGTTGTTATTGATACCAGAGAGACTAATCTGATTATTTGCTGTTGATGCAACATAACTTTCCACATAAAAATTACTTGTACCGCTCATCAGTTCATTGCATGTACCGGGAACATAATCCGCAGGATTTCTATTACAGATTGGCAGACGACATCCATCCGAATCAACCGAATTAATGGTGAAGGTCTTGCTCAGCTGATTTTGAGGGTTATTGGGACATCCTCCCGAAACCTGAAGATTTATAGTAATGTTGTACGGGAACTGAAGAATAGGATATTTGCTGAAATTGAGCAAGGGGTTTGCCGAAGTAGGATTAAGTAAAAAATCCGCAGGCAGAGAAGTCGGACTAGTAACAGTCCAATTGTACGAGACATTGGAGTTATCCAACTGAGCGCTCAATTGCACGTTACCGGTATGAGAAGACCAGCAGACAGAACTCAAAGCAATATCTCTCAATCGATTGGGAGCAACTTGAACATAGAATTCATTGGACGACTCTACAAGGCCACTTCCTCCGGATACCGAATTGTCATTGATTGTAAGCGTAATAGTATAGTTTCCACACGCAGCGTAAGAATAGGTTTTATAGATGGGATAGCTATTGTTGGGAGCAGTGGCGTTTATGGCTGGAGTGCTGCTGCCATCGCCGAAATCCCAGGTGTACGTCATAGAATTTCCTGGATTCGCACCTGTAATCAAAGCAGTCAAATAAATGGTGGTACCTTCGTAGATCGTACCTGGCATTTGGTTATTGCCGTAAGCATTGCTATTGTAATAAATTGAAACATCAAGTCCTTGGGCACTTGCGGAAAAAATCACACCGGTATATAACAATGGCGCGAATAGTTTGAATATGTTTTTCATAGTAAATAGTATTGTTAAGACTATGCGATAATTATTTTTGATATGAGACATTGACAATGCATAGACCATGGAAAATAAAAATGTGCCCGTCACAGGTATTCTTTTTTTTATCACACGCTGCCAACATGCTTCAACAAAGTCTTAATAACTCTTTAGAGGGATGTGCTATAAAAGTTTGCAGATAGAATATTGGTAACGAAAAATGATCACCGCATGATTAGCTACCTATAATTCGGTATTGATTTATGCCATTTCATCCTTAAAAGTCAATTTTATTCTATAGCTTCAGTTTTCAAAATTTAAAGCTCTTCATGAAAATCATTGACCTCTCCAAACCCATTCGGTACAACGCACAAGATCCTTGGTTCATGCGTGTGAAGATCAAACAAAAGATTCACGCCAAGTCAAAATGGTTGATCAGACTACTGGGTTTGCCTTTTAAATTATTCCCCAAGAACTTTACCGGTTGGGCAGACGATACCATTGTCAAAATGGGAGTACACTCCACCACACACATTGATGCACCCTGGCATTACTCGCCTACATGCAATGGAAAACCTTCCAAGACAGCTGATCAGATTCCTTTGGAATGGTGCATAGGTGAAGGTATCGTCATTGACATGACGCACAAAGTAGACTTTGATGAAATCACCGTTGCTGATATAGAATTATTCTTACAACAGCAACAATTGGAAATCAAACCTCGCATGATCGTATTGATCAGAACAGGAAGAGCTCGATTCAACGGCACCAAAGATTTTCACAAAGTAGGTACTGGCATGAGCGCTGCCGCCACGGAATGGCTGATCAATAAAGGAATCAAAGTCATGGGCATTGATTCCTGGGGATGGGATTTACCTTTGCCTTACCTGATACAAAAAGCAAAGGAAACAGGTGATCCGGATTTATTCTGGCAAGCACACTTGGTAGGCCAGCGTAAAGAATATTGTCACATGGAACAATTGGTCAACTTGGATCAATTGCCATACAGCGGATTTACTGTATCGGCATTACCTTTAAAGATTGTCGGTGCTTCCGCTGCACCGGCAAGAGTGGTAGCGATATTGAATGAGTAATACAATACTGATTGTTTGTGTGAGGACTTGTAGCTGAAAGGGCACACCCGGAAAATTATACTCCTAGAAAAAAATAATCGGTTAATTATAATTAAATTCCATAACCGCTTAAATAAAACAAAAACTTTTTAACGCTATTACACATGTCAGACAAACCTTCTTTTTTTGAACGTGCCAATAACTGGGCCAAACAATCCATCACGGTACGATTGATGACGATCGGTATCTTGATTCTCTTACTGCTCATTCCCGTATCCATGGTAGAAGACCTTATCAGAGAGAGAGAGTATCGACAACAGGAAGCCATACAGGAAGTGAGTTCGAAATGGGGCGAACAGCAAACCATCACAGGACTTGTATTGACGGTGCCTTACAAGACGTACGAAAAAGTATTTGAAGGAGAAAATACCAATAAATTTAAGGTAGTAGAATCAAGAGCTTATGCGCATTTTCTACCGGAAGCGCTCAACATAACCGGAGAAATCTCTCCGGATATTCGTTACAGAGGCATCTACGAAGTGATCGTGTACAATTCCAAAATCAATTTGACCGGAAGTTTTCCTGCACCTGATTTCGAGGAATGGAAAATTGACCCGGCAAATATCATCTGGGAAGATGCTTTTCTTTCGTTGGGATTGTCTGATTTAAGAAGTATCCAGGAAAACATTTCCGTAAAATGGAACAACAAGGAATACTTTTTCAATCCCGGGGTGGAGTCTAACGATGTCATTGAAAACGGTATCAGCACAAGGCTTCCCATGACCGCACCGGACAGTACGTATGCTAAAAATACCTTTTCATTGCATTTAAACTTTAACGGCAGTTCCAGTCTTAATTTTATTCCATTGGGTAAAGTGACAAAAGTAGGGATTCACTCCAAGTGGAAAAATCCGAGTTTTGATGGCGCCTTCCTTCCTGACAAAAGAGAAATTAATGCCGATGGATTTTCCGCCAATTGGGAAGTGTTGCACCTGAACCGTCCGTATCCACAGAGTTTCAGAGGAGTGGCAAAAGGCATCAGCGATTCTTCCTTTGGCGTCAATCTGATTGTACCGGTAGATGAATACCAAAAAAGCATGCGCTCAGCAAAATATGCAGTGATGTTCATTACGCTTACATTCATTCTTTTCTTCTTTACACAAATATTGAACGGAGTAAAAATCCACCCGATACAATATATCATTGTCGGCTTGGCGCTTTGTATTTTCTATACGCTGCTGATCGCTTTATCCGAACACATACCGTTTAATTACAGTTATCTGATCTCCAGTGTAGCCATCATAGGATTGATTACACTTTATTCACAAAGTATTTTTCACAACAAGATGCTGACCCGCTTGATTTCTCTGATACTGATTATACTTTACCTGTTTATTTATTCCATCATACAAATGGAAGACTATGCTTTATTAATGGGAAGCATAGGGTTGTTCATTGTACTGGCGGTCATCATGTACTTATC
>DATHPB010000207.1:0-4009 GCA_035484295.1 Cytophagaceae bacterium | reverse complement strand
TTATACCTTTGCTAAGGCGTTAGGCGGTTCCATTGGAAAATCATTGTGCGAAAATGACAAATTAGACCTTGCGCTTTCTTTGATTGAAAAAGCAAAAGCCAAAGGAGTGAATTTGATTCTACCTGTCGATACGGTAATTGCCGATGACTTCAACAACAACGCAAAAACACAAGTGGTAAAACGCGGTACCATTCCTGATGGATGGGAAGGGCTAGACATCGGACCTGAAAGTGCCAAACTCTTCAGCGATGTAGTGGAAAAATCCAAGACGATTTTGTGGAACGGACCAATGGGTGTGTTTGAATTTCCAAATTTTGCACACGGTACAGTCTCTATTGCCAAAGCGGTAAAAAATGCTACACAAAAAGGAGCTTTCTCTTTGATTGGTGGCGGAGACTCTGCTTCTGCAATCAACAATCTTGGTTTTGGTAACGATGTATCTTATGTATCAACCGGTGGTGGTGCATTATTGGAATACATGGAAGGCAAGGCATTACCAGGTGTGGTGGCATTGGAAAATTAAAAGATCATGAGTGATCAGTTGGCGGTTGCCAATGATCATAAAAAGCCTGACTTGTTCGAGTCAGGCTTTTTTGTTATCACAATATTTTCGTTACTAATCTTAACACCACTATCACTTCGTTAATCGTTCCTTCATGCTTACATAAACAAACCTTAATGCAGCCGGCATATATTTGTTCATACAAAAGCGGTAAAAAATTCACCTATACGTATCAATCTATTTTTTATTTTTTCTTCAGTTAATGTTCAGTAAGAAGGAGTCTCCGTCCTGATCCCTGCAAAGGAAATTGGGATGGAGCTCTATTTTAATCTATTGACCACTGATTTTGCCCTCCCACTCTTTGATGTTTTCTATCACTCCACAAATCAATCGCTCTCTCGATTCCTTGGCGGCCCAAGCCGTATGAGGCGTGAGTAATAAACGATCTGTCAAAGCCGGATCAAGTAAAGGGCTTTCGGGAGGTAGCGGTTCTTGTGCATATACATCCAGTGCAGCCAATCCAATCTTATTCTCTTTCAATGCACGGCATAAGTCCTCTTCTATTACAATGCCTCCTCTGCCTGCATTATGCAATATCGCCGTAGGTTTCATTTCACTCATCGCCACGTAATCGATCAATCCTTTGGTTTGAACATTTAACGGAGCATGCACAGACAACACATCCGAGCGCATCAGTAATTCTTGCCAATCCACTCTCTTGTATTCCTTGTCGTTATTCTTTCCTGAAGTAGAATAATAAATCACTTCACAACCCAATGCAGTGGCAATCTTAGCCACTTGTTTTCCAATGTCTCCTAATCCTATGATACCAAACGTTTTTCCTTTCAATTCTACAATATCTTCATGAATATAGGTAAACAAATGCCCTTGAGAGTACAACCCTCTTTTTACATACGCATCCAAAAAAGGCAAACGGTGTACCAACGACAAAATAGCAGCAATTGTCTGTTGTGCCACACCGTAAGTAGAATATCCTTTGACATTTTTCACAGGAATGTTTTTCTTCGCTGCAGCTTCCAAATCCACGTTGTTCATGCCTGTTGCGGCTACACAGATTAATTTTAAAGCGGAGGTCCGCTCAAGATCAGAAGAAGTCAGCACTACTTTATTCGTCACTACGATGTCGGCTTTTGCAATCCGTGATGCCACTTCAGCAGGATCGGTACGTGAATGGACCGTTACCTCTCCCCAATTTTTCAAAGTTTCTAATGCTTGTACTTGGCCTAAAGTCTCCGCGTCCAAGACAATAATCCGATATGTTTTTTTCATCCTATGATAGATTGTATCCTTATACTTTCGTTTTCCAACTTAAACCTTCTCTTGCGATCAGGTGTTTATCTTCGAGTAATCTCAACAGTTCGAGTAATTCATTTTCATTGGCCTGGGGTAATTTTACCAACAAACTTTCCATAGATAAAGACTCCGAAGACAAACAATCCATGATGTCCTGTTCCCTAACACGTACTCCTTTTTTCTTGTGTTCCAGACAATGATCGCATATACCGCATACATCGGCATTGTGTTCGCCGAAATATTCTACCAACTGTGCGGAACGGCACCGGGATTGACTCGATGCGTAATGAATAACCGTTTGCGCTTTTTGGCGCAGCAATTTTTTCCGTTGTTCTAAAAAAACTTCATCAATAAACAAGGTGTCTGTATCCTGACGTGGTTGCAAGTAGGTGACTGAAGGTTGATCCAAAGCCGGAGTATAATAAATAATGCCTGATTTCTGCATGAACTGCAGCAAACGGACCACCTCAGGTTTTCCAGTGTGAATGGCTGTTGCGATTTTATCTTCGTAAATAAAAACCATGTTGTTGTACAACTCTCCGCCAAACTGTCGCAAGAGCCATTTGATGACAGGATCGCACAATTCATTCTTCAATTGGAATTCGTACAATTCCGTATAGGAAACTTTGACCTGAACACGGGATGTTTCAAACATCGCTCCGTTGAATTGCAAGTATTCCATACGCTCCAACCAACGAAATGCTTTGGCTGTATCGAATGCATCAATTTTACTATACGTAGCGAATTGATCCAGACTCATGGGAAAGGTTTCGTCTTTTCCGCTTCCAACAGCGAGCTGAAAATAATTTCCAAGAAAATGATATACTTTTCTGATTTTATCTGCCTCCGGTATAGCAGTATCCATGCGTTCTGTAAGGTTCAATACATCTGAATTATCATACAGTAAAACCGCGTACGCTTTTTTACCATCACGCCCTGCACGTCCTGCTTCCTGGTAATAAGATTCCAAATCATCTGGCAAGTCCATGTGTACCACAAAACGTACATCTCCTTTATCAATACCCATTCCAAATGCATTGGTAGCCACCATCACTTGGAGGTAACCTTTCATCCAATCGTTTTGCACCTGCATGCGTTGCTTCACATCCATGCCCGCATGATAGGCACCTGCACGTACACCTTGTCCATTTAAAAACCTGGCCAGTTCTACGGTCTTCTTTCTGCTACGGACATAAACCAGTCCTGTTCCAGAAGCACCTTTTATGATGGATACCAATTTTTCTTTTTTACCCTCCAGTTTGAATACGCTGTAAGAAAGATTGTCACGGATATAACTGTTGACTTGCACTTGCGGAGCATTTAAATGCAGGCAATCGACAATGTCTTGCTGAACCTGAAGAGTCGCCGTTGCTGTCAAAGCCATGAAAGGCACAGCAGACAGCAAGTATTTCAACTCACCGATTTCACTGTAAGCAGGCCTGAAATCATGTCCCCATTGGGAGATGCAGTGTGCTTCGTCTACAGCGACCAAGGATATTTTCAGGTATTTGATCCGATCCAAAAATCGATCTGACTTTAAACGTTCAGGAGAAACATATAAGAACTTATACAAGCCATTAACGGCACTGTCCATGATCATATCTTGCACCCGGCGGTCCAAACCGGAATACAGGCAAGCAGCAGATATGTTTTTTTGCTGCAACCGATCGATCTGGTCTTTCATCAAGGCGATGAGAGGAGAGATAACCAGACACAAACCGTCCATGGCAATGCCTGGCACCTGATAGCAAATAGATTTTCCACCACCTGTAGGCATCAAGACGAGACTATCTCTCCCGGACATCGCAGCATTGATCACTGTTTCCTGACCGGAACGGAAGGCATCATAGCCCCATACACGATGAAGTATTTCGCTGGTGGATTCCACAGTTTTTATATACTAAAACATCAGACTTTTCTAATCGTATTCAACGCTCATTCTTTATAAAAAATAAATACACCACCGTGCTGCTTTAAGATTAATTCTTTTTTCTCTGTATTGAATATGATCACCACCCTTGCCGGATCGTATTTAAATCTGGTTTCGCTCGTTGCTTCCAGAGGAAAAACAGCTTGCCCTGTAGCTTGTGCTGTAAGTACTGAATCGTTTAGTGAAATGGTAATCTTCAATGGGACATCTTTGTTGGCATACACACCTTCGTATGTGCCTAACACTTCCTGCTTCACCTGGAA
>DATHPB010000206.1:0-5333 GCA_035484295.1 Cytophagaceae bacterium | reverse complement strand
ATGGAATTTTATTTTCGATTTTCTTTAATCGTTGATTCAGGATCACCTCTGAGCCTACAAATACATCGTTCGGATTTTTCAATCCGTTTTCCAAAGAATCGTTGCCTTCTACTTCTACAGTTTCTTCTTCCGGTGCCAATGCTGCGGAGTCTCCTTGAATAACCAGGTCATCCAAGGTGGTATCTTTCGGTTGGATTTCTTCGTTGGATTGCCCATAAACAACCTGACCGGATTGTAGCCAGAGACTACAACCAATGATGACGATCAGAACTATTTTTGGTATGCATTGCATTCTCTTAATTTAGATTTTTGAAAACGTGTTGAGAGAATGCCAAGAGTCTCGTTTCATCAAAGCTTTTGCTGAGCAGTTGAATCCCGATTGGCATACCTTTACTGTCTTTACCGCAAGGCAAGGAAATGCCGGGGATGCCGCAAAGGTTGGCTTGTACGGTGAACAAGTCTGCCAAATACATAGACAACGGATCATTGGAATGTTCTCCTAATTTAAACGCTGTAGTTGTCGTAGTCGGCATAAGGATGAAGTCATATTTTTCAAACAATTTTTCTGTTTGTTCTTTGATCAGCCTTCGAACCTTCTGTGCCTTGGTATAATAAGCATCGTAATAGCTGGCACTCAAAACGAAAGTGCCCAGCATGATTCTTTTCTTCACTTCTTTGCCAAACCCTTCGGACCTGGTTTTTTTATACATCGACTCCAGATCGGTGGTGTTCTTACTTCTGTAACCGTATTTCACGCCATCGTAGCGACCAAGATTGGAGCTTGCTTCAGCCGTCGTTAAAATATAATAAGCAGGTAAGATGTAATCGAGCAAGTTAAACTCAAATGCTTCAACCGTATGACCGTCTTTCTGTAATTTAGCAATCATGTCTTTGGTCGCTTGTTTGATCTCATCGTTTACTCCCGGACTTTCTACAGATTCTTTCAGGTAGCCTATGCGTGCCTTGCCTTCAAAGCTCAACAGTTGACTGTAGGAAGGAACGGGTTTGCGAGATACGGTAGAATCGTAGGCATCTTCTCCTGCAATGATTTCAAGAATCAATGCCGCGTCTTCCACATTTTTGCTGAGTATACCGATGCAGTCAAAGGAAGAAGCATAGCTGATCAAACCGTATCTTGAAATGCGAGAGTAGCTGGGCTTCAAACCCACCGTTCCACAGAACGCAGCAGGTTGACGGACTGAACCGCCGGTGTCTGATCCTAAAGAGGCCAGGCATAAATCGGCTTGTACGGCAACGGCGGAAGCACCCGATGAACCGCCCGGTACACGGGTGATGTCGGCTGCATTCAGGACCGGACCGAAAGCAGAATTTTCGTTGGAAGATCCCATGGCAAATTCATCACAACCCTGACGGCCTATGACGATAGCGTCTTCATCCAATATGCGTTGCACGGCAGTACCTGTAAATTGAGAAATGAAAGTGTCAAGAATTTTACTGGATGCTTGTAAGCCATGTCCTTTGTGACAAAGAACGTCTTTTAATCCGATCACCATTCCTGCAAGCTTTCCTGCTTTTCCGCTTTTGATTTTTGCGTCGATCAATTCGGCCTGCTGTAATGCTTCGGCTTTATACACTTCTACAAAAACATTGAGATGTTTATTGTTTTCGATGTTTTCAAGATAATAGCCAACGAGTTCTTTGCAGGTGACCTTACCATTTTTCAGGTCACTGCTGATCTCTTGAAATGAATGATAAATTTTCACTATGATTTGTTGTCTTCTTTTTTGTCCTTCATTCCTTCTTCAAGGCTCTTCGTTACTTCGTTACTTGCGTCTTTGAATTCTCTAATTCCTTTGCCAAGTCCACGTGCCAATTCCGGGATTTTTTTAGCTCCGAAGAAGATCAGGATGACAGTCAATAGAAGAAATACTTCCCATGCACCGATCGGGCCAAGGAATAGAAATTGAGTAAGAGATACCATAATACCTGTGCTTTTTTGTTAAGGCTACAAAGATAGGCAATAAAGCCAACGCAAACAATTTTATTGGTGTCTGCGCGTAAACTTTATGGGATTTAAAAATACTGAGGGCCAGTTATTTATCGTACAACCAGCTTTCCGGGTCGAGTTTTTGTTCGTTCTTCCAAATCTGGAATTGAAGTTCGCTGGTATTGCTCTTGTCGGTATATACTTCGCCGAGGATTTCATTGCGTTGAACCTGTTGTCCGGTAGTGACTGTCACAGATTTTAATTTGGCATAAACAGTAAAGAAGGATTCACCGTGTTGGATCATGACTACGTAATTCATACCTGGTACCTGAGCGACTGTAAGTACTTTTCCTGCAAAGACGGCCTTGATTGGTTCGCCTGTGACGGTTACGATGTCAACTCCCAGGTTTTCTACATACACACCTTTCAACACAGGATGTGGTTGCTTCCCAAAATGTTGAGAGATGCGCCCTTTGTTGACGGGCCATGGTAGCTTACCCATGTTGTTGGCAAAGTTGGAAGACAGCGCCACGTTGTGATGAAGATCTTTTATGGCTTTGTTACTGGCTGCTGTGGCTTTGCTGTCGCTGGAAGACTTCTTGTTTGTTTTTTTTGCTGCCGCCGCCAGCGCTGCTGCTTTCTTTTCTGCAGCGATGGCTTTTCTGCGTTCTTCTTCGATCAGGTCTACAATCAGCTTTTCTAATTTAAGCAATGCTTTTTTAGATTCTTCCAGTTCTTCACGAAGTTGTGTTTCTTTGGCACTGAGCTCTTTCAGCATTTCGTCGTGTTGTGTCTTCGCAACGTTCAGGTTGTTGGCTTCTTTTATTTTTAAACCAGCCAATTTCGCTTTTTCGTTTCGTTTCTTTAGTAAGTGTGCACGTTGTCGCTCCAAAGTTCTCGTCACGAGCTGGATCTGTGTCAGTTGATTGGTGCGTAAGGCAGAGTATTGTTTGAAGTATTGATAACGCAATACCATCTGACGAAAATTATCTGCACCAAAGATGTAAGCCATTTTATCAAATGAACCTGAATATTTATAGGCGATGACCACCATGCGCGCGTATTCTTTTTTCATCTCGACAATGTCTTGATCGAGTGCGATGATGATGGATTCCGACTGCCTGATTTCCATATCGTAAACCTCAATTTCTTCATTGATCGTCTGGATAAGGGTCTCTTGCACCTTGATTTTTTGTTTGATCAGGTTGAGCTTGGTAAGGTTGCTTTCTTTTTGTTCTCTTGTCTGATTGAGTATCTTATTAGTTTCCTCAATCTTCTTCAAGCTGGCGCCCTTACGCTCTTCCAGCTGTTTACGACTTTTGGTTTGAGCCGCAAGGTGAAACGATCCCAATGAGCAGACAAGGATAAATACGAAGAGGTATAGCCGTGAACTATTATTTCTCATATTTCTTGGGAACATTGAAAGGGAAAGCCACACTTTTTTTAGGGAATTCTACTTTTTGATGTGAAGCTTCCAGGAAGGAAGTATCATTGCCGTTTTTTACAAGCAAAGACTGTTGTTCGTGAAACAGGACGGAATCGGTGAGTATAAACTCTTTATAGCCGACCAAGAGGTATTTCCCGTCGTTGCTTTTCACTTCTGTCGCCGTTACTTTTTTTTGTAGTTTGGAGATCATGGAAACCGCTTCCATGGTTTGTCTTTTTTGATCGATCTGCCAGTTCACGCCAGACGTGGTTACCAGGTCGTCGTCGCTGAGTGGTAGCAAGACATCTCCGACAAGCAGGTTTTGCAGATTGTAATAGTCCAGCCCAATGCCCAGTGTTTCCCTGATGTAGGAAATGCTGTACTGATCGTATTTGTTGTCGATCCTGTTGATCAGTTTGACAGAATCAGGGGTTATGACTGCACGCAACACCTCTATTCCCATACCTGGTGTTACAGAGAGCCAGATGATGCTGTCTTTTTTGATTCGAATATTGGCTGTAAGGTTGGTGACATTGTCTTTGGTCTTGAAACTGATTTTACTTTTGATGACCAGGTAATCAAAGCCCAGCGGTTTCCAGTCCATTGCAGTGTCACTCTTCAAGGAATGCTCATGGGTAGAGGACGCCGGCTGCTTTTTGCATGCAGAAAGAAAAATAAAGAATAAGGAGAATACCGGTATTAACCTATTCATACAGTTTACCTTCGGATATTTTTTTATTGATGAATTCGGAAGTGCCGCCTAATTCTTTCGCCTCTTTCCAGGCAGCAATGGCTTCGGTTTTTTCTCCCAGCTTGTAGAGCACGTCGCCATAGTGTTCTACAATGACGCCTTTCTTGGAAGTAGACATGGCTATCTCTAAATGTTTTTTTGCATTTTCATAATCCTTCATTTGATAAAGTACCCAGCCGTAGGTATCTATGTACGAAGGGTTACCAGGATATTTTTTCATCAATCGTTCAGAAAGGTCCAACGCGAGTTCTAATTTTTCCTTGCGTAAAGAAAGGAAATAACTGTAGTTGTTGAGTGCATGGTCGTTGTTGCGATCTAGCTTCAACACTTCTTCGTAGCTTTCGTCCGATTTAGGATAGTCTTTTGTTTCGTGGTAGGTGTCTCCTAATAAGCACAAGGCCATGATCTTGACTTCCGGTTGAGAGGTCGAGAGTTTTTTAGCTTGTTCCAGGTACTTGATTGTTTTGACATACTCTTTTTTCATGTAGTGTCCCATGCCCCCATAATACCATATGGCCGCTTGATTAGGAAATAACTCCAATGCACGATCAGTATCTGCAATTAAGCTGTCGTTTTGATGAAGCGCATATTCAAGATTTAATATTTCCACCCAATTGGAATAATCACCGGCTTTGTAATGCAGTGCTTTTTTCAAAGCGGTCAAGGCTTCTGTATTTTTATTCATCTTCAGGTATACGGCACCGAGTACATCGTAGCCTTTGGCTTCAGAAGGGTAGTATAAGACGGTAAGTTTGGCTAACTGTTCTGCCTGTGCCTGCAGGTCAGGAGTAGTGGCGTCTTTGATGACGTCTTCCATCGACTTAGAACGGGTATCTATGTCTAACGCAGGATCGTTAAAGGCAAGGAGCAATTCGGCAAAAGCTTTGTCGTTGAGGTTTTGTACCTCATATATATTTGCCAGGTGTAAATGCACCGACAAATTTCCTGGATCGTTTTTTTCTACTTCTTTTAAAAGACCAATGGCTTCTTCGTTTTTACCATTGGTATATAGAAATTCTGCTTGTGCTATTTTATAGTCTATTTCATCAGGATAAGCCTTGATTAAACTTTCTCCTTCTTTGATGGCGTCGTCTATTTTATTGGAGCGTAACAACAGCTGTTGTTTTTGACGGGTCAATTCAAGGCTTTTTCCAAATTTGTTTTCAATGACAGAATATGTTTTCAATGCATCGTCTATTTTATTTTGG
>DATHPB010000205.1:0-2705 GCA_035484295.1 Cytophagaceae bacterium | reverse complement strand
TAAGTGTCCACGTTGCCCCTCCGTCCGTCGTTCTGTATACACCGCCGTAGTTGCTTCCTGCCAAACCAGTATTCGCATCGAAGAATATCATCGAGTAAATGGCGTAAGTAGGATTGATCCCTCTATTGGCTAAACTCCAGGTGGCACCGCCATCGGTCGTTTTCAAAATAGTACCTGCTCCTCCTGTTATGAATCCGATCGAAGAATTGTAAAAATAAATGTTTCGGAAGTGTACAGCCGGTAAAGCAGGCAAACTAAGCGGTGTCCAGGTGATACCAGCATCTGAGGTTCTAAGTGCGGTGTTGTTATCGCCTGCTATGAATCCAGTCGTGGGGGTTTGAAAATAACAGCCGTAAAAATGTTGTGGAGGAAGTCCAACAATGGGAGTGTAGGTCACACCGCCATCTGTTGTTTTTACCATGCTTCCCGCAAGACCGGTTATGTATCCCGTGTATTGATCCACAAAAGAACTCGCAAGCCAATTGCCAGTCACTGTTGATTTGGTCCAGCTGAGTCCGCTGACACGTAGGTTGTTCGAAGAAGATGTTGTTGAAGCCGGTTGAGGATCGGTTTCTTTTTTCGCGTTGCAGCTTTGGAGAAGAAGCACGAAAAGAAGGCAGCTTAAAGAAAGTTGTTTTTTCATAAAAAAGGAATTTGAAAATTGAAATTAATGAATTCAAAATTAGTAAAAATAAAACGGGTGTCTATACCTCTTTATAGGGATGGCAGAGGGTTACAGCCATTCATAGGAGTTGCAACACGAACTTGTTGAGTTAAGTTTTTGACGTCTTAAGGGAATTCATGAAAGAGGTTAGAATCTCTCGCTCGACATAAAATAAAAAATGACTATCCGTTTTTACTCCTTTGATGAATTTGTAAATCCCAAGTAATAAATCTCAAATTCCAAATAAAATCCAAGCTCCAAATCCAAGTAAACGTTTGACGTTTTAAATAGTGGAATGTATTTGTTCTTTGGTGTTTGTCTTATATACCTTCAGCTAGGGTGTATAAGAATAGTTATTCAATAAAAAGAGAGGAGTATCTAATCTTCCTCTCTTCTTTTTACTTATTATATAAAGGTTACACGTTTACTCTCCAACCGTACCGGTCTTGATTTCTCCGGCACGTTTGTAATTGGCCATGATCACTCCATGGGGTGTAGTGGTACTTTCTATCAATGTAAATGCTGCAGGAATCGCGTTGTTGTTAAACAATTTTTTCCCTTTGCCAAGAATCACCGGATGAATGTTGAGCCAGAGTTCGTCTACCCAATCATGCTGGAGGAGCAGATGAACGAGTTCGCTGCTGCCCCAAACTTTGATGTCTGCACCTTCTGAGTGCTTGAGTTGTTTGATATCAGCTATGCTGTTGAGGAAAACAGTGTTCTGCCAATCGGATTTGTTTCTGGTCTTGGACAAGACATATTTGTTGACTTCATTGATGCCCGGCCAATGTTCCGCATGTCGGGGCCAGTAAGATTCCCAAATGTCAAATGTCTTTCTGCCCAGTAAAAGATCTGAAGGTTTCATCTGCTTCTCCATGACCTTCGCTGAAACTTGGTCACCATAGGGTGCTGTCCAACCACCATATTTAAAATCACCTGAAGGATCTTCCTCAGGTCCGCCGGGTGCTTGCATGACCCCGTCTAGCGTAATAAAAGATAAAATGATTATTCTTCTCATAGCTTCTTAATATTGGTTTATTCAAGGTACACATCTTGCTTCAAAAGAGCGAGGCTTGGTAATTTTAATACAGCAGTTTTCGTTTTAATTTAAGGTGAAGCATTTTGTCAAGCTCAGAAGAAATTTTTAACTTCCATGCCCGGAGCATCTCTGATATAGGGAAGCTATGAGGATAGGACCGGCAATTATTGATGATTGTAGACCGTATGAAATATCCCATGAATAAAAGAACTTTAGTGTTGACTCATGAGCGTTGAAAAGCATCCCCTTTTAATTGAACTGCAAGCCAAGCATGATTTTCCTGAGAAGGACTTTCCGACTATTTTTTCTTTTTTCGAAGAACGGAGATTTCAAAAAGATGAAATGCTTTTCAGATCCGGTGATGTGGTAAAGGAAACCTACTTTATCATGAAAGGCTGTTTACGCCAATATTATATAAATCCGAATGGAGCAGAACGTGTCATCTATTTTATGCAAGAAGGAAATTTTTGTGGTGAGCTGAATAGTTTTTTACACGAAACACCTACTAATTTAAGCATGCAAGCTCTGGAAGATATGGTAGTGCTTTGTATCACCCGTAAAAACTGGATTACTGCCATGACGACCATTCCTGATTTTGTCATGTATTACTTAAAAAATCATCAGCGCATTTTTGTAAAGCTAAAGGAGGAATTGGGTAAAGCCGTCAATGAAAGTCCGGATGAAAAATACCGCCGGCTTTTAAAGGAAAATCCCGAATTATTGCAACGCTTGCCACAATACCAGATAGCTGCTTATTTAGGCATTACACCCGAAACATTGAGTCGGGTACGAAAAAGAAATACCCATCTGTGATTTCTTGATTGCAATCAATTTATAGGACATTTCTATGTTGTTACTTTGTTTCATTAAAAAACAAATAAACCCTAAATAACATGAAAAAAGTAATTATTCCGGCAGTTCTTGTAGTTGTAACATTGTCTATGCTTGCGTTTAAAAATGCAGGAGCAGAAAAAAACGTCACGGTTATTAACACGGTAGAAG